>JBMDXA010000002.1:0-4037 GCA_048594725.1 Candidatus Kapaibacteriota bacterium | reverse complement strand
GCATAGCGAACCGGGAAGATCGCCGCCTGGACATGGATCTTGACACCGTTCTCTTCAAAAGTCTGATCGTGCAGCGCCAGAGCTGCGGCACCGGATGGATTGCTCCGCTTGATATTCGATGCCAGCTGGAACGGATCATAGCCGGTGACGAGCACCTTGTGCCCGGTGATACTGCTGAAGCCTGCGGTTTCATAGCCGCGAGATTTCGCTTCCAGAAGCTTCACCAGCCTGTTGCGCTGCGAAAGCACCTTCAGCAGATGGAGATGGCTCTTCAACGCCACCATCATCTTTATCCTCGCCCAGTAGAGGATGCGGTCATCGGCATAGATGTAGTCATTGTTGTTTCTGGCGCTGCAGATAAGACGGGCACGAGCAAAAATCGCCGGGCCAGCGGTGTTGATACGATCCTGGATAGATCCGGGAGCCGCGGATGTGTCGGGAATCCCCTGCACGCCGGTGATGAAGTCTTGTAGCAGCTTCCGCATGGAGTCACCGGCGAGGAGGCTATCCCTGGCGATGAAATAATCCTCCCAGCTCTTGTTCGGTCCCCGCACGGTATCGGTTCCGGGAGTCGCGCCGGGATTTCCCGCAACCGTTATCTCCGTCGACTGGCTGGCGTATTCGACCTTGGTGACCTTGTAATCGGTATTCCTGATACGCACCATGTCATCCACCACGATCTCGCGCCTGAGATCGGCCGCCGCCACCGTGATCTTGTTGCCGCTCGCGCTCTTGATCGGATAGGTTGCCCCCATCCGCATCTGCGCGCCGAATGCCTCCTCGTAATTCCGCTGATACGTTGCAGGAACCGGCTGCGCCGCACTGAACGCTGCGGAGAAAAAGAATTTCCGGTCGGTGGAATAGATGAACAGATTGGACCAGCCCCTGTACGGCAGACCGGCGGCTGTCATCCCCTGCACCCCTGCCTTGTATTTGCGGTATGTTCCCCCCTGCGCATTGGGGAACGGGCTCCCCGGAACCTCCTCAAGAACGATGGTGCGAGGATAGCGGCTGTCGAATCCCTGAATACCCTTCAGCTCCGTTTTCAGCTCATCGCTGGTCAGCCCAAGGAGGAGCATCGCCTCGGCGGGCCGAGGATCGGGGGGAACCTCCTGCAGTTGCATCGTCCTGATCTCGGCCCCGCCGTCCACGATCACATCATATCCGACGGTGTAGCCACTGAAAAGCATCGCCTCGTCGAATATCGAGCTGCGCCTGCTGGTCCCCCCGGTGATCCCGTTGTGGGGAACGAATTTTTTGGTCCCGTTGAAGAAACTGTCTTTCGCCGCCGCATAGAAAAGCACAGTTCCGCCGGTGCCGGCATCATCCTTCCATTGCGAGAAGATCACACCACGGTCGGCCATATGCTCGAATCCGAGATCGGCTCCCCCTTCCCCATCCACATATTTTTTGTCCTGCACGGGCATCCAGGCGATAACCGGATGTTGCGATTTCCATGGCAGCCTGATATCGACCGGGCCGAACAGATTATCCAGGTAGCTGGCGGTGGGAACCACCCCGGCGGGGAATTGCGTACCGGAATTCTGGCGCAGGACGTAGTGGAGCTTGAGCATCCATGCCGCACCGATACGCTCGTTGACATCCTCCCCCTTTACAGCCGGGAAGCGGAAGGGGATATCCCTGGTGATATCCTCTTGCGATGCGAACAGATCCTCATCGGCAATGAAACGGCCACGGGTGGTGGGGCCGGCCGGCTCCCCGTGCTCCAGATAGAGCACCCGTTTCTCGTCGTATGCACGGCGCAGGCGGAGAAGCACTGTATCGTAGGGATCGTCCGTGGTGATAGGAGCCGAAGTCCGGATGATGAGCGGCCATCCATGAGTTCCGTACGGCTGGAGCACCGGCGGAGTATCGCTATCCCCCACTTCAAGCGCATTTCCCGAACCATCGTCGTACTCTCCGTAGAAATTCAACGACAGATCGTTCTCGTTCCGGATATCGATATACAATGTGTTCCGGGTGTGGAACTTCGAAATGACGTTGCTATACACCGCCTCCCCGGCATGCTTCGTCTTCTCTCCCCCGCCATTATCGGTCTGCAGCCACCCATCTTTCGCCATATGCATTCCAAAGAATGCGGCGGGATCGATGTAATTCAGAATCTTTTCCCGTTCCAGGCGGAGCGTAAACTCCTGCTCAGGGGTAGCAGAAGAGAGTTCCGACAGATCGATGACGGCCTCCCTGTAGCGGCGCACCTCCTCGAAGCTCGGCTGGAAGTCCCCCTCATCAAGGATGATCTCGAAACCGAAATGATCGGCGCCGGAATTGGTGTGGAATTTCCCGAGGTTGGTTCCCGCACTCACAAAGGGGAGCTGTTTGTCCGGGTCCGCGCGATAAAACGCCGTATCGATCGTGGCCTGTTTCGGCTGTCCGGCCGGATCGAATCCGAGCGCAAGGCTTTCGAACGGAACGGGATTCGGATTATCGGGATTCTGCGCCTTGTGAAGCTCCCACAGATTCTGCATCAGAGGGGACGCTCCGGCCTTGTCGCGCACAAGCGTCTCGGCCCCCCCGGAGTTTCCTTTCAGGAATTCGTCCAGGCGGAGATTCCGGTAGATGAAATATTTCACCGGCGTGAAACCGAGCATCGCCTGCCGGTAGGGCTTGAGGACCAGATTCACCACATCGGGCAGATAGGCATCCGGCGACGCAGGGTCGATCACACGCTGTATCATGAGGATGCTGTCGGTCACCGCATACGCGTTGACATCGGAGGCGGATGTGAACAGGCTCGTGACGCGGAATTTGTTCTGCTCCTCCCCGGCGACCGGGCCATACGCCATCCCGGCTGTCTGCAGAAGTTCAGGAACCGGATCGGTGAAGAAATGGGAGCGCGGAGCCAGATCGGCCGGTGAAATACCGTTGTAACGGCCGCTGGCGAGCTGTGTCCCTTCATACACGGCCACGGTCCTGGATTCCTCCGCCAGCACTACATCCGGCTGAATCGCCGAATAGATCTTCGGAGTGATCCGGATCTCCTTCAGGTTGCTGGTGGGCTTGAGCGTTCCGCTGAACGTCATATAATATTGCTCTTCGAGAGCATCGGTAGTCCCATCGGCCATTTTGGGAGCACCATTCATGGTGCACCATGAGGGAACTGGATCGGCAAATCCCCAGAGCGTTGGGAACCCGCTATTGAACTCGAAGATCCTCTTCTCGGTGGTGCCATCGTTGAACGTGGCAACGAGTTCCAGCTTGACCGACTGCGCGCGGAACGTGCCTGCGTCGACGATGACCTGCACGGCAAATGGCTCTGTAGCAACACCGCCGAAATTATCGGTCTCGATATATGCGGCTACCTCTTCAACGAGAGTTCCCTTCTTGAATCCGAAGCGGGCGAAGAGGATCTCCCGATAGGAGAAGTTGTTATCCTCCTGCGGCACATCGCCCATCAGTTTGCCGTCGTGCGGTATCACCTCTCCCAGGAGGAACATTCGCAGGGGACGGGAAGGCTGCACTACCCCGGGCCCATTACGGGGCGGGCGAGCACTCTCCGTCCATTCCCTTGCATAGGAACGAGACTGGCCGCCATCGATCGTCGGAAGATCCTGCTCAGCGATTAACCAGGTACCAGGACGGTTGTTTGTCAGTTCGAACGGCCCGGTTGCCGGATCGCTTTCGATATAATGGCTTATGTTGATAAATCTTTGCTTCTCCGGATAACACGCCAGCACCCATATATCGCCGACCCGGTGCCCTGTAACAGCAGCGAATTTGATTTCAACTCCATCAGTAAGGGCCTGTGGCATGCCGCTGATCGGGACAGGCGCTTGAAACGGGCCATTCCCTTTCGACCACTCGAATGTATCGGGGTTACCTGCCTGAACTATACGGATAGTAATAATATCCTTGGCTATCCCGGTGTAATCCGAAAGGACTCTTAAATCATCCAGCAATCCATTGGGAGGAACAGTCGCAGAGGGAGCCGGATAGAAACGCGCAACCGGGGCACCATCGCTCAAACAGATCATGAAACGGCACTGGTTCATCGGAGTAGTAATACTCTGATGAGCAGA
>JBMDXA010000199.1:0-64605 GCA_048594725.1 Candidatus Kapaibacteriota bacterium | reverse complement strand
CCGACCACGTTGGTTTCGGCGGCATCGTACAACGTTTCCGCCCCCTGCCCGCGCAGAAGCTCGCCGCCGATCCCCCAGAATTGCAGACCGGAACGGCGGCGGCACAGCTCCGCCACCAGACGGGCGGCATGCCTGTCCCCCGATGCCTCGCCGGCCACTATCAACACGTTCTGTTCGGAAGAATGCACGGCGTGGAATAAAGTTCACGAGGAACGTGAGCAGGAGTCAACATTTCGGAAGCTGCGCAGGAGCGCCCGCTCTTCGCCGTCCGGAGTTCGAATCGTGCCCCCTCTCCGCAGCAACTACAGCCGCCGAAGGGGGAGTATTACGAATTACGAACTACGCACTACTCGCTATCTTTTTTCACCGCGAGAACGGAATAATTCCCCGCTTGCTCCCGCGAATAAATTCGATGATATCGCGGGCCTCGGCGATGTCGCCGTAGAGTTCCTCGGCGCGCCTGACGCCATCGCCGATATTATATCCGGACTGGTAGATGATCCTGTAGACCTGCGAGATGATCTCCACGGTCTCGTCGGAAAAGCCCCGGCGGCGCAGGCCGATGGCATTGATGCCGCTGAAGCCGAGCGGATGATTGCCTGCCAGTGCGAACGGCGGCACGTCCTTCATCACACGGAACCCGGCGCCCACCATCGCATGCTTCCCGATCCGCTCGAACTGATGGATGCCGGTAAGCCCGCCGATGATGGCCCAGTCCTCGATCTCCACATGCCCGCCCAGCTGCACGCCGTTGGCAAGGATCACACGATCCCCCACGATGCAATCGTGCGCCACATGGCAGTAGGCCATGATAAGGCAGTCGCTCCCGACTACCGTCTGCTGGCGCGCGGTGGTTCCGCGGTGCACGGTCACATATTCCCGCACCACCGTGCGGGGACCGATGATCGCCAGGGTGGTCTCCCCGCCGAACTTCAGATCCTGCGGCACCGCGCCGATGGCGGCCCCTGTAAAAAGCTTGCAGTCATCGCCGATGCGTGCGCCGGGGCAGAGGTGCACATGCGGCTGGATATGGACACCGTTGCCGATCTCCACATCCTCCTCGATAACGGCGAATGGATCGATCCGAACGCCTTCTCCGATCTTCGTGCCCGGATGAACCGAGGCGAGATGACTGACCGTTGTTTCTGTCATTTGGACGCTCCCCATACTCATACTCGTATCACGATTGACGATCGACGACAGCGATGCTCAACTCCGCTTCGGCTACCAGGCTTCCATCCACCGTGGCGCGCCCATGCAGCGTAAAGGTGTTGAAACGCTTCCCCTTGAGGGTGACCTCGAACCGGAGCTGATCGCCCGGCACCACCGGCTTGCGGAATTTGGCGTTGTTGATCCCCATGAAGAAGGCCAGCTTCGAGCCGTCGGCGCTGAGATGATTCATCAGCAGCATCCCGCCGGTCTGCGCCATCGCCTCCACCATCAGCACCCCCGTCATGATCGGCTGCCGTGGGAAATGCACGCCGAAAAACGGCTCGTTGATCGTCACGTTCTTCAGGCCGACGATACGCCCCTCGTCGGTATCCAGCTCCAGGATACGATCCACCAGAAGGAACGGGTAGCGGTGCGGGAGCACCTTCATGATGGCGTTGATATCCATCACCATCCCGTTCTGGCTGGAAAGGTTGAACTTCTTCTGAAGCTTCTTCTGCTCGGCCAGGCGCTTGATCTTCCTGGCGAACTCGATGTTGCTTGCATGCCCCGGGCGGGCCGCAAGCAGATGCGCCTGCATGGGGGCTCCCACCAGCGCAAGATCGCCCAGCATATCCAGGAGCTTGTGGCGCGCCGGCTCGTTCGGGAAACGCATGGTGCCGTTGTTGAGCACCCCGGTGGAGCCCAGCACCACCGAGCCCTCTATCCCGAGCCGCGAAGAAAGGCCATCCATCTCCTGCTGGTCGATATCCTTATCGACGATCACGATGGCATTGTCCAGGTTCCCCCCCTTGATAAGCCCCTCGCGCCGGAGCATCTCCACTTCCGTCAGAAAGCAGAACGTACGCGCCGGGGCGAACTCGGTGGCGAACTCGTTCTGGAGGTTGAAGAGCCCGGAGTGCTGGCTGCCGAGCGCCGGGTTCTTGTAGTCGATCATCACCGTCACCCGGAAATCGGTGTACGGCAGGGCGACGATCTCCACCCCCTTCTCTTCATTCTTGTAATTGACCATCTGGTCGATCACGATCACCTGCCGGGGCTCCTTCTGATCGGCGAAACCGGCCTTCAGCAGCACCTCGGTATACGGCAGCGCGCTCCCATCCCCCACCGGCGGCTCATTGGCCGAAAGCTCTATGCGGCAGTTGTCGATCTCCAGACCGACGAGCGCCGCCAGAACATGCTCCACGGTATGGACGCTGGCGTTGTTATGGGTGAGCGTGGTACCCCGCGAGATGTCGGTCACCAGATCGACATCGGCCGGGATCTCCGGCGCCCCGTCGAGGTCGACACGAACGAACCGGAGACCGTAGTTCTCCGGGGCGGGACAGAAGGTGAGAGTGGATTGATTGCCGGTGTGAAGGCCAACCCCCGAGAGGCTGACACGCTCCGCGATTGTTCTCTGCTGTTGGCGCATAGAGTAGAATATTCTAGGCAGGGTCTGCCGTCAAGGCACGGCGCACGTACGCGAATCGTGGCTCAGGACACCGCGCGCGTACTGGAGCCACGAAAATAATGTTTCCACCGGTTCCGGCACGAAGCCGCAGGCGGGCTGTTATGATTCGTTATACAAAAACGTGGATGCACCCTGGTTTGGTACACCCACGCTGAAATGGTTCCGGAGATGGTTATCAGTTCTCAGGACGCCGCCTGCGCGGCTGTGGTTCCTGGTATTTGCAAAGCAACGGCATCCCCTATCCCGCTACTACCCGTATCAATACCCCCCTGCTGATGCCTGCCGCTCCGCTTCTGCCGGAGCACTACTATCCAGGAACGAGGCACTCCAGCGGCCGAAGGCCGCCATCTACTAGCTGCTTACACCCAGCGCCGCCTCCAGCTGCGCTATCCGGTTGCGCATATCGCGGATCTCCGCAAGCAGATCGGGAAGCTGGCGCAGGGCCCCCTCCTGGCGAAGCGCCAGGGAGTGCTCCTTGACCGGATGACCGAAATACCGCCCGGCCTTCCGGATGGATTTGCTGACGCCCGACTGCGCTTCGATGATGACGCCGTCGGCGGTTTCGATATGCCCCACGATCCCCACCTGCCCGGCGATCAGGTTGCCGACGCCGATGCGGGTGCTGCCGGAAACGCCGGTCTGTGCGGCTATCACCGTATTCTCCCCCACGGTCACATTGTGCGCGATATGGATAAGGTTGTCCAGCTTCACGCCGCGTGCTACACGGGTCTCCCCCAGCGTTGCACGGTCGATGGCGCAGTTGGCGCCGATCTCCACATTATCCTCCACCACCACGATACCGATCTGCGGGATCTTCTCCCAGCCGGACTCACCGTTCGGAACGAACCCGAAGCCGTCGGCGCCGAGGACGCTGCCGGAATGGATCATCACGTTGTTCCCGATGCGGGTACCGCGATACAGCGACACGTTTGCGTGGATACAGCAGTTCTCCCCCAGCGTCACACCGGCTCCCAGCACCGTGTTCGGATAGATGATGCTGCCGTTTCCGATAGAGCACCCATCCCCCACCACCACATACGCTCCCACCGAGACCCCCTCTCCCAGCGTCACATCCCGGCCGATCACCGCCGTGGGATGCACGCCCGCCGCCGGGCGTTCCAGCACGGGAGCGAAGGCACGCAACGTCTGGAGGAACGCCGCATACGGATCGGCCACACGGATGTAGGCCATATCAGCGCGCGTCGTCTTGAAATCCAGCGCCACCAGCAGCGCCGAGGCGCGCGTGGAATCGTGATACTTGAGATATTTGGGATTGGCGATAAAGGAGACATTCCCCTCCGCCGCATCCTCGATCTTGGAGATGTTGGTGATCTCACGCTCGCCGTCTCCAACGAACTCCCCACCAACCAGCCGCGCGATTTCCTGTACCTGCATAGATGAGTATGTGTTGATATGCTCCCGGTGCATGCCGGAGGTAGGACTGCATACGAGAGGAATACGGCCGGGCGATGCAACCGCAGGCACCGGCACACTGCACGCCGGGCCGGCCTGGAGGGGGAACCCTCCGCCGGCATCCGGTTCTGTGCGGCTTACTTCGGGCTACTGATCGGCTCGTCCGATCCGCCGTCATCGGCCGGGGGGACGGTGACGCTGCCGCCGTTATCCTCCAGCGCCCGGTTCGGGTCGAACGACTGATCCCCCACCGGCGGGTTCTGCTGGCGGCCGCGGCCGCGATTGCGGCGGGCATCCTGCTCGCGGGCGGTATCGGTAGCCCCGGAGGTCTCCTCCGCCGCAGCCGGCGGCTGCACCTCCACGCCGAGCCGTTTCAGAACGGCCCAGGTGAGATCGTGTGTGGGATTGGAATAGACCATTCCCACGCCACGGCTGCTCTTGTCGAAGACGAAATCGTACTTCTGGGCACGGGCCTCGTCGTCGATCGCCTTCCAGATCTTGTCGATCACCGGCCCCATCAGATCGGTCTGCTGGCGGTCGAACTCCTGGTTCGGGCCGAACTTCACGCTCCGGTAGGTGGCGAGCTTCGCCTGCATATCGGCCAGCCGCGCCTCGGCGTCCCGCTTTTCCTGGGCGCTCCAGAGGAGACGGTTGGTCTGGATCTCCGTTCCGAGCTTGGTCACCTCCTGCTCCTGGCGCTGGATCTCGCGCATCCAGCCCATCTGAAGCTCGGAGAGTTTCGCCCGCGCGGAGATGGCATCGGGAAGCTTCTCGAGGATGGCTTCGCTTGCCACATAGGCTATCTTCTGCTGCTGGGCGCCGGCATCGGGGCCGGGAAGCATCACAGCGGAGAGCAGAAGAAGCAGAGAGAGTCGTTTAATTATTACCACGGCGCAGATAATCGAGTACTTTGAACGTGATATCGAGCTTAGAATCGAAGTAGATCAGCATCGCCTTATCCATGACGGCCGTCGCCTTCTCATCCTTTGCCACCTTTTCGATGGCGCCCCGCACCTTCTGCTTGATCGGCTCCAGAAGCTGGCTCTGATACTCCGCCAGTCTCCCCTGCGGTCCGAGACGGTCCTGCTGATAGGCCATGTACTGCTCTCCCATCCCCTTCAACTGGGCCTCTTCGTTTGCTCGCGCCTCGGCGTTGAGCATGGCCTGCTGGCGCTGATAGCTCTCCACCTTCGACTTGTAGTTGGATTCCAGGGCCTGCAACGTATCGACATACGACTTCTGCAACGTCTGAAGCCGCGTCTGCACATCCTTGAACTCCGGCAACTGCTGAATTATCACTTCGGTATCGACAAATGCCAGCTTTACCTGCGAGAACGCGGTGGTGAGGCTACCGGTGCAGAGAAGGACCATGAGAAGTCCCAGGCGAACGAATGCTTTCATGTGATTAGAGCGTAAGAGACTGAGTAAGTGAACGCTGATTGAAGTGAATTGAACCTGTGCGCGTGCAACGCTCTACGCCAGACCCGTCCCGCGCTGCGGAGTTTAGCGGGTCCGGCGTAAAAGACTGCATCAAGGAGCGATTAGCGGCCGAACTGGAAGTGGAACTGCCATCCTCCCGGCACCCCTTCGCTGTCGCGGTCGAAGCCATAGCCGTAATCGAATCCGAGCAGACCAACGCCCGGAATCGTAAGGCGAAGGCCGAGGCCGGCCGAGCGCTTCAGATCGAACGGGTCCACCCCGCGGAACCGTTCCCAGACGTTCCCCGCCTCGGCAAACGCCAGCAGGTAGATCGGTATCGGGTTGATCGAGACGCCGAAACGAAGTTCCGAGGTGATCTTGGTATACACCTTCCCGACCGGGATGTTATCGGAGCCCACCGGGCCGATGGAGCCGTCGCGGTAGCCTCTGAGCGGCGTCACGTTGAAGCCGCCGATGCCGGTGCCACCCATCGAATAGAACGCCGTGGGAGGAATCAGCGAGATGGGACCGTAATCGTTCAGATAGCCGTACTCGTTGCCGAGATAGAACACCAGCGGGTTCGATTCCCCGAGCTGCGCCAGGGGTGAATAGAAGTCGAATCGGATCTCATGTTTCGTGTATTCGGCGTCGCCAAGTCCCGCAACAGTGTTCGCAAAGGAGAACCGCGACCCTACCGTCGGGAAGATCGGGTTGTCGATGCTGGAACGCGACAGCGACAGCGTAGCGCTCAACTCGCTGCCGTTGCGATAGTAGGAGCTTGATGCCTCATCCCCCTCGATATTGTTCCGGAGGAAGTTCATGCTCAGGTCGGCACGGAAATAATCGTCCGGCCAGCGCAGGCGGCGTCCCAGGTTCACCGCCGCACCGATACGGCGCAGGCGGTAATCGCTCACCTCGCGCGTCTGGTAGAAGACGCTGGCGCCGAGCGACGTGGGATCATCGAACAGCCACGGCTCGGTGACGCCGAGCGAGAACGTGGTGAGATATTCGCCGAACTCCCAGTTGAAGTTCAGGATCTGCCCGCCGCCGCCGGTAAGGGGCTCCAGCAGGGAGAAGTTCGTGAAGGAGACCCCCAGCATGCCGGTAAGCCCCTGCGAGCTGAGGCCGAGCGAGGCATTGAACGTATCGCTCGGGCGCTCCTCCACCTGGTAGGTGACATCCACCGACGTGGCATCCACCGGCTGCACATCCGGCTGCAGGCGCTCCGGGTTGAAATAATTCAGGTTGGCGAGGTTCCGCAGCGAGCGGATGACGGCCGCCTTGGAGAAGGTATCTCCGGGGCGCGTATAGAGTTCGCGGCGGATCACCTTGTCGCGCGTCTTCGTGTTCCCCACGATCGACACATAACGGATCGAGGAGGGCCCCCCCTCGCTCAGCTTGATAACCACATCCACCGAGTCGGCGCCGATGCGCTGCTCGGAGATCTGGGCATTGAACGAGAGATAGCCGTTGTCCAGATACAGCGACTGGATATCGGTCTGCTCCTCGTTGCCCCGCAGGTTCTGCTCGATCGCCACCTGGTTGTACGGCTCCCCCGGCTCCGCCTCCAGGCGCCGCATCAGCACATCGGTGGGATAGACCGTGTTGCCGGTGATGCTGACCGAGCGCAGATAGGCCGGGTTCCCCTCCCTGACGGTGATATTGACATCGGCGCGGCCGGAGACGGGGTTGATCGCGATGGAGTCGTCGAGGATCTCCGCATCGATATATCCGCGGCTGCGGTAGTAATCCACCACCCGCTTTTCATCGGCCTTGAGCTGTTCGCGATCGAACTGCGAGGAGCGCCAGAACTGCCACCACGACTTCTCCTGGATATCCTGCATGGCCCCTTTCAGGTCCGACTCGCTGACGGCGCTGTTGCCGGCGAAGCTGATCTGGCCGATACGCACCTCCGGCCCCTCCTCGATCTGGAAGAGCACATCCACGCGGCCGGTATCGACCGCCGAGGGGGTTTGCGCGGCCGCCACCTTCGTGAAGAGATATCCCTCCTCGGAGTATTTGGCCCTGATCTTCGAGCGGGTGCGATCGAACTCGTACGGCGAGGCGATATCGCCGGGGCGGATCGTGGAAAGCTCGTTGAGGTCATCATCGCTCACTTCGTCGTTGCCGGCAAAGCCCACCCCCGCAACACGGGGATATTCCTTGACGACGATCACGAGCGTGGTGCTGCCATCGGCGGAGACCCCTTCGGCGTAGATTTTCACATCGCTGAACAGGCGCCGGTCCATCAGATTGCGCACCGCACGGGGGAGCGCATCGGAGGTGGGGGTGATAAGATCACCGACCCGTAATCCCGAAAAGGAGATGATCGCCGAGGGGGAGGATGACTGTACCCCCTCCACACGGATATCGCGAACGCGAATGGCAGGGGGATCGCTGCCGGGGCTGGTCTGTGCATATGCCGGGGCCACGGCGGCCCCGAGGGCGGTTCCCAGGGCGGCGGCGACGCCGAGCATGGGGCCCCATCGCCGGATACTATTGACGGGTAAACGCATCTAGGATCTTCTGAACGTAGGTTCTCTGAGGCTTCTCCGAATCGCTCAACTGCTCGCTTGTCCTGCCGAAACGGCGTTCGCGCTGCAGATAATCGGCGAGTGAATCGTAGAGATGTTGCCGCCTGAAATCAGGCCAGTAGACGGGGGCGACGCGGATCTCGGCATAGGCCATCTCCCAGAGGAGAAAGTTGCTGAGACGCATCTCGCCGCTTGTGCGAATCATGAGGTCGGGGTCGGGAAGCGACTCGGTTGTCAGATAGGTTCGAAACAGCTCCTCGGTGATATCCTCCGGCGAGAGCTTCCCCCGGCGCACATCCAGCGCCAGCGTCTGCACCGCGCGCAGGATATCCCAGCGCCCGCTGTAGCTGAGCGCCAGCGTCAGGGTAAGACCGGTATTCCCGGAGAGTTTCTCGATGCTCCTGTAGAGCTGTTTCTGTACCGGCTTCGGCAGTGAATTGAGATTCCCTATCGCATTCAGGCGTACGTTGTTGCGATTAAGTTCTTCCAATTCGCTGCGAAGATAGTGAAGAAGCAGATTCATCAGCACCATCACCTCGCTGTGCGGACGCTTCCAGTTCTCGGTGGAGAACGCATACAGCGTAAGGAACGAGATGTGCAACTGGCCGCATGCCTTGACGATATCACGAACAGAATCCACCCCCTCGCGGTGGCCGGCAACGCGAGGCAGCCCGCGCTCCTTGGCCCAGCGGCCGTTGCCGTCCATGATGATCGCCACATGATTCGGAAGCGTACCGCTTTCGATCAGCTCGCGCTGGAGCAGTTTATCCTGCTCCGATTGCTCAGTCTCCCAGGCCACGTATGAAGTTCCTGTTGTAGTTTCCTGAAAATGACAGCGAATCTACCGGTTTAAGCCGCCAAATACAAACCAGACAGGCTTAACGGCGGCGCTTCGGCTGCCCCTAGTTAGCACCGGTGCAATCGCGCGACAAGGCAATTCACGAGGCGGATGCCAGCCGGCCGATCCCTCCCTGCAGGGGCCGTAGCCGGTGCGTAGCGGCCTTGAACCGCTCTCCGCCAGCTCCCCTTCCAACTCCCTGACTCCGGCCATCCCGGGTCCCGACTTCCTCTCTACTGACGCGGTTTCGCGATTCAGTAACCTCCACACTATCGTCCGCTTGATTGCGTCTGAAATCAGATGTAACTTCTCTTCCGGTCCGGGAGAATCAGGTCCGCCCCGTGCAGGTATGCATGGTCCCATGTCGATCCCGGATCTCGCCCCGCCTCTTTCGCGATTGCTACCGTTACAGATCAAGTATAGGGACTCCCCCGCCGGGAATGCAGCACTCAGGTGCCTTGCGTCCCGGCACCCAGATTTTCCAGTCAGGGTTACAGCGCATGAACAGACGATCATTCCTGCAAAATGGTGCCGCACCGGCCGCCTCTCTCCTCGGCGGCCTCCGCCCCGTCTCGCCTGATACCGGCCCCCCCTCCTACCGCGGGGACCATACCGGACCGGCCCCCTACGGGAGGGCATCGGCCATCGGCTCGCTGAAGCCGTACACGCCGAGCGCCGAACAGCCGTGGGATATCCGCCGCGCCGGGCATCTGCTCCGCCGCATCGGATTCGGCGCCACCTGGAACACCCTCCAGGGAGCGCTCGGCTCCACTCCCTCGGCGATCGTCAAGGGGATGCTTGCGGCCGCTCCGCTCCCGGATGCGCCCGGCGCCTGGGCATCGCAGACGCCGTTCGCCCAGGTGAACAATCCCGAGCGGGCACAGTACGGCACCTGGACCCGCGATACCCAGGAATGGTGGGCCGCACTGATGCTGGCCCCGGCACGCATGCTGCGCGAGAAGATGGTCCTGTTCTGGCATAATCACTTCGTCAGCGAATACCCCACGGTGCTGGTTGCGCAGTACATGTACAGGCAGAACCAGCTCTTCCGCGACCATGCCTTCGGCGACTTCAGGGAGCTGACCAAGAAGGTCACCATCGACCCGGCCATGCTGGTGTATCTGGACGGCGCCACAAGCCGCGCCGGCAACCCGAACGAGAACTATGCGCGCGAGCTGCTGGAGCTCTTTACAATGGGGATCGGCACCTATGCCGATGGCACCCCGCACTATACCGAGCATGATATCGTGGAGCTGGCAAGGGCGCTCACCGGCTGGACCGTCAGGGAGCTGGGAAGCGAGTTCCGCCCGGCACGATTCGACAACGGAGTGAAGTCGATCTTCGGGGAATCGGCCAACTTCGGCATCGAGGGGAAGGCATCGCGCGATGTGATCGATCTGATCTTCGAACAGCAGGACCGCGATCTCCAGCACAAGCGGGCGGCGGTCTTCATCTGCTCGAAACTCTACCAGTATTTCGTCCATGAAACGCCCGACCCGGCCATCGTGGCCGGAATGGCCGCCACCCTGGAGAGCAGCAACTGGCGGATGGAGCCGGTGCTGGAGGAGTTGCTGACGAGCGAGCATTTCTTCCATGAGAATGTGATCGGCGCAAAGCTCAAGAGCCCCGCCGATTACGTGCTCGGGGCCGTGCGCTCGTTCGGCCTGGAAGCGCCGATGAGCCGGAGCACAACCGATATCGGCCGCCCGGAAACCCACGACCCGGTTACCGCGATGTCCAATCTCTCGCAGATCCTCTTGTATCCGCCCAACGTGAAGGGATGGCCCGGCGGGCGCTCCTGGATCAGCAGCGCCACCCTGCCGCTGCGCATCCGCTACGCGAAGATGTGGCTGGAGCCGGTCAACGGCGCCCTCCCCTACAAGTTCGATCCGGCCGCGCATGTAAAATCGCTGCCGGATGCCGGCGACGCCGAAAAACTTCTCGATCATCTGCTCGCCCTGCATCTGCCGATCGCCGTAAGCGCCGATACCCGCGCCGCCCTGCTGGATGAGCTGCTGGCCGGAGGGCCGGCCTACGAGTGGGACCCGGACGCTCCGAGCGCCCCCACGAGAGTTCGCGCCTGCCTGATCCGCATCACGAACCTCGGCGAATACCAGTTGATGTAATATCTCCTCCATCCAGCACTCCGGCCCCGCCTCCGATGCGCAGCAATGCCCCGGACTGGACCGGAGGAACCAGCAGGAACCCAGAATTATGCAGCGCAGAGATTTTCTCAAACATACGTTTCAGGCCGGGGCGATGGTCCCGCTCGTCTCCAGCGGCCTTTTTGCACGCCCCCTGGAAGGATTCTTCGCTCCGCGCGCGGCGGCGATGGAGGACCGGGTGCTGGTGCTTATCAACCTGAACGGCGGCAACGATGGTTTGAACATGGTGGTGCCGGTCAACGACCAGCGCTATCACGATGCCCGCCCGAGCATCCGCCTGAGCGCCGGGGAAACCCTTCCGATCACCGACGGCCTTGCGTTCCATAACGCCATGAGCGGCCTGCACGGCCTGTTCAACAGCGGACAGTGCGCGGTGGTGCAGAGCGTTGGCTATCCCAACCAGGACCGCTCCCACTTCCGCTCCACCGATATCTGGCACACCGCCTCCGATGCCGATGAGATCTGGCATACCGGCTGGCTGGGACGCTATCTGGAACGCTCCCATCCGGAGTATCCCGGCACCCTCCCGAACGCGCCGTTCGCCATGCAGGTGGGCTCCAGCGCCACGCTGGCGCTTCAGGGAGAAAGCGGCGGCATGGGGATGGCGATCGACAACCCGGACCGGTTCTACAACCTCGCCAACGGCCTGTCGGTGCCGGATGATCCCCTCCCGGGCACGCTGGCCGGCCCGGAACTGAAGTTCGTGCGGGATGTGATAGCGCAGTCGAACCGCTACTCCAGCGAGATCCGCAACGCGATGATCGGCGGCTCCACCAACGTACAGTACGATGCCGATGGATTCTCCGCGCAGCTCCGGGTGGTGGCGCGCCTTATCAACGGCGGGCTCCGCACGGGCGTCTATGTGGTGACGCTGGGAGGGTTCGATACGCACAACGGGCAGATGGTCTCCCATGCGGCGCGGCTTACCCAGTTGTCGCGCGGGGTGAGCACCTTCCTGGCCGATATCGGGGCGGCCGGCAACGCCGATCGCGTGGCCTGCATGACCTATTCGGAGTTCGGGCGGCGCGTCAATGAAAACGGCTCGGCCGGCACCGATCATGGCGCCGCATCGCCGCAGCTGGTGATAGGCAAGGGGGTGCTGGGAGGAACGGTGATAGGCGGCGCTCCGAACCTTGTGGACCTGGACAACCGTGGCGATATCAAGTTCGTGAACGACTTCCGGCAGATCTATGCCTCGGTCCTCCGCGACTGGCTCGGGTTCGCCCCCGCCTATGCCGAAACGGCGCTCGGCGGGAACTTCGAGCGTCTCCCCCTCTTCAATGCTCCCACCGTCGGCGTCCCCGATGAGAGCGATGCGCGGATGGCCGGGGTGGAACTGCTGGGAAATATGCCGAACCCCGCATCCACCGCCACCACGCTGGCGTTCCGGATTCCGGAGCGCTCCCGCGTGCGTATCGGCCTGTTCGCCGCCGATGGCAAGGCCCTCCGCTCCATCCTGGATCGCACCGTGGAAGCGGGGGAACACCGCCTGCCGGTGGATGTCTCCGCCCTCCCCTCCGGCTCCTATCTCTACACTATGGAGAACGGACGGTACCGGATTTCGAAGCGGATGACGGTGGTGAGGTGATGGGCAGTTTCGGGGGGAAATTTTCGATTTTCGATTTTGGATTTTCGATTGGGGGATGCGGAATTGGTGGTGGTGGGAGGGGGATTCTTCGATTGGGGGTAATTTTAATTCCATCGTACATCATTAAAAAAAATAACGGCCCTCGTGATGCGTTCACGAGGGCCGTTGCGTTATGCGGCCGGTGGCATGGCCTGGCACATCCTGGTAGACAGGCAGCCGGTTACTTCACCAGCACAACCTTGCCGGTGGTGGCACCGCCCGGCGTGCGCCACTCGACCAGATACAGGCCCGAAGGAAGCCCCTCGGTATTGATCCTGGCATCGCCGTCGAAGGCCGGGAGCTGCTGGCCGCGGATGCGGCGTCCCTGGAAATCGAAGATGGCGAGCGTGCTGGGCTTCGCCGAGCGGCCTCGCAGGTAGATGGCGCCTTCGGTCGGGTTGGAGAGGAGCACCATCGCCGGACCATTATTGCCGGTGCCGGGATAGGAGGAACTGGCGCAGGCGCCCTCGTTGGTGACCACGAACTGGTGCATCATCCCGCCGCCGATGGAATCCTCGTGGGTGAGGATATGGCAGTGGTACATATACGTGTTCATCGGATCGATCGGATCGGGATAGTCGTCGAACTGGGCAAGGAAGCGGAGCGTCCAGCCGGGAAATACCAGCACGTCGTCCTTGGGGCCGTTCATCCCGTGCTCTTCCAGATCCACGTTGTTGCCGGCGGCATCCACCACATCCAGCACACGGAACTGAATCTTGTGGATGTGGAACGGATGCGCCACTTCCGTCAGGTTCCGGATGGCCCAGATCTCCTTGGTATCCACGCAGACGGTATCATTGATGGTCTCCATGTCGTAGGTGATGCCATCGATCGTGAAGGTGCTGGTATGCTGGCTCCCCTGGCTCACCAGCTGCTTCAGGCGATGCCGCACCACGTTGGAGGTATCGGCCAGGCCGGGGCTCCAGGTGGTGGTGAACGGCGTGAACGTGGTAACCGGGGTATAGCCGGGGAAGGTGCTGTCGGCCACGATGCGCAACTGGAGGAAGGCCGAGCCGTTCGTGGTATCCTTGCCGGCACCGTCGCCGTGGGGATTTCCGCTGGCCCGCGTGTTACCGATCACAAACGGAGGGAGCGAATCCTTCAGATTGCTGAGATAGAGAGTATCGCCGGGCTGGTAGCCGCTCAGATCCAGGATGATCTCATCGCGCGCGCCGGGCCCGTTGATAAGGCTGGTCAGGGTATCGGGCTTCATGGTGTACCCGCCATCGGTGGCGATCAGGTAGAACGGCTTCAGGTTGGCGAGCGGAGCAGTGTAGGACTCCGAGAGGCCGAACATGATCCCCTTGCGGGTGGAGCCGTTCAGGATGCGCAGGCGCACGATATGGGCCGGCACCTCCACATACGGATTGGTGACGCCGTTGATAAGGTTGATGGGCCGCTTCACCTTGGTGGTATCGATCACCATGCCCGCAGCGCGCGAGGAGCCGGGAGTGAAGCCCAGATCACCGACGATCACCGGGATATCATCCACGCCGTAGGTGCGCGGAAGGGTGTTCCGGATCGGGTCGTCCTCCCGCTCCACGATCACCATCCCGGAAAGCCCCTTCTGCACATGCTCTATGGTGAGGTTGTGGAAATGCGGATGGTACCAGAGCGTGCTGGCGCTGTCCAGCGTCCGGAAGTTCACATACCAGGTGGAGCCCGGCTGGATCTCCTGGTGCGGGCCGCCGTCCATATGCGACGGAACCTCGGCACCATGCCAGTGCGTGGTGGTATGCACGCCGATCATGTTCTTCAGGGTGATCTCCGTGCTGTCGTAGGTGTGCCACTTGAGCGTCGGGCCCAGGATCGTCATCGTGGAATCGCCAACCACGTTGTAGGCGTACGTGCGGATGCCGTTCGGCTGGCCCACGCCGCCGTTGAGCGAATCCAGCGGGTTGCCCGGGTTGAATTTGTGATACATCACCCGCATTTCCAGATTGATGAGGCTATCGCGGGCATCCAGCAGCGGCGGAATCGGAATTTTGTTGATGAAGACGGGCTGGGCGAGCGCCTTCGTTGCCAGCAACAGCAGCAACACCGCAGCCGATGTGTACATCCTACCGAAGTTTTTCATGAACATTTCTGGTGTATGAGTGGGACCCCGTAACGAGTACGGACGATGACGTGTCTCCCCGGGCATGCCCGGAGCTGAAGGGATGATCCTGATGGATATGGCGGAAAGGGGGACACTACTGCTTCTGGAAAGCGCGCAATGATACTTCAATGCAAGTCATCCCACCAGTACATGATGATGTACCCCCCCTGTTTTTTCGGGGAAGATATCGGAGCCTTGACTCTCTGCTGGTTGCATGCCGCTGGGGCGGGTTCGCACTCCGTACGCCCCGTTGCAGGGTGCAATGCGGTATCGGCCACAGGAGAAACGATAAAGGTGATATCCAGCGCGCGGCCTTCCGCCCTTTGCCATGGATCGGATGATAAAACAGATGGAATACGATTGATCCGGATGCGGGGGAGAAACGAAGATGGATGGACCATCATGGGAATCCGTGGATGAAAACGGCCGGACCGGACCGAATCCCGGATACGAGAAACGCTGGTGATGCAGAGATGCCATCGAAACGGATTACCGGGATCGGGTTGCCGTGATCGGCGCTATCGCGCTGCCGGCCACCGGCTACCGCCCATGGGGCAATGCCCGACGGGGAGAGAAATGCCGTCCGCTGGAAGCCCTGAAGACTATGGTGTGGCAGGAGCCGGAAGCTCATCTCCTGCATGATATGGTGGCTATCGGATGTGTACCCGGAGCGGGACTTGAACCCGCACGTCGCTTACGCGACTTCAGATTTTAAGTCTGATGCGTCTGCCATTTCGCCATCCGGGCAACAAATGTCTCGCGAAGAAGAACCGCGCTCCGGCGTACACCGGAGCGCGGCTCGTTTGTTCAACTTCTATCGCAACCGGAGGTTAGACGGGACGCTCGGCATCGGAACCGCCGCGCTCCTCGTTGCCTCCCTCGAAGGAGGTCGGGAAGGTCTGCTCCCCTTCGGAGGCGGGGCCGCTGCTGGCAGCACCGGCATCCGGAGCATCACCGGCACCGGCATCCTGGCCGGCATCGGAGGTCTGGGCCGGCTCGGCACCCTCGGTCCCGGCCGGAGCCTCGGTGCCCGGATTGGCGATGGCGCCTCCCTGCTCGGCAGGGCCGCTCTCGCCACCGTTCTCCTCCTGCTTCGGCGGTGCCGGCTGGGGAGCATCCTGCTTCGGGGCTTCAGGCTTCGGCGTCTCCGCCTTCGGCTGCTGCTCCTTCTTCGGCTGCTCCTCCTTGTAGTTGAGCGCCTTCTTGATGGCGTCGCCGATCATATCGCCGAGAGCGAAGCTGCTGACCGTATCGGCGCTCTTCATCTCGTTGACCGGGGTAACGGTACCCACCGGACGGTTGCGATCACCGCGGTCTCCACGGTCGCCGCGATCTCCACGATCACGGCCGCCGCCACCGCCACGGCGCTCGCCGCCACGGTCGCCGCCGCGATCACCACGCTCGCCGCCGCCACGCTCATTGCGCTCGAACCCGCCGCCTTCGCCTTCCGGCATCGGCAGGCCGAAGATGAGCGAATGCGAGCCCGGCTCGATCTCGATCACATGGACGTCGAGCTTCTCGCCCACCTTCATCTCCGGCAGGCGCTTGGCCTCGCGTCCCATGCGGCCGCGCGGCAGGAAGCCCTCCACCTCTTCAACAGCGATCACGACGCCCTTGTTGCTGATCTCGCGGATCTCGCCGTTCCAGTTGGTGCCAACCGAGAACTTCTGGGCCAGGCTCTGCCACGGATCATCCTGCGCCTGGCGGAAGCTCAGGCTGAGGCGCTGCTTGCGTGCGGAGCTATCGAGCACCTTCACATCGATCTCCATCCCCTTCTTGAGGATTTCCTTCGGGTTGTTGACGCGCTTGGTCCAGGAAAGCTCCGAGACGCGCACGAACCCTTCCAGACCCGGCTCCAGCTCGATGAACGCGCCGTTCTTGCCGATGCCGACCACGCGGCCATGCTGGATGGTGCCGGTGGGATAGCGGTCCTCGACCCCTTCCCACGGCGAAGCCTGAAGCTCCTTCATGCCGAGATAGATACGCTTCTTCTCGCGGTCGATCTCGCGGATCACCACCTCGACCTCATCCCCCTTGTTGAGCAGTTCGCTCGGGCGGCGGGTGCGATCGTAGCTGATCTCCGAGGCGTGCACCAGACCATCGACGCCGCCGAGATCGACGAACGCGCCGAAGTCGAGGATCGACGCGACGCGCCCCTTCAGGCGCTGGCCGACCTCCAGCGAGGTGAGCAGGTCCTTGCGAAGCAGCGTGCGGCGGGTAGCGGTCACGCGGCGGGCATCGGTATCGAAGTTGGTGATCTCCAGGACATGCGCCTGGACCGGATCACCGGCGCCGACGCCGGCCACACCCTCGGTGTTATGCCGGTCGAGGCTCCAGTGGGAGATCGGAATGAACACCTCCACCCCCTTGTAGGAAGCGACGACGCCTCCGCGGTTGGTGGAGATCACTTCCAGCTCGATCTCCTCTCCTGCATTCTTTTTTGCAACCAGCTCGTTCCAGATCTCGCGCATCTGCTCTTCCGGCATCTTCGGCAACTGCCGGCCGGAGCGGCGGCGGCCACCGGAGGCGTCGTCCCCCTCGTCGGCCCCTTCACCCTGGGCACCGGCATCCGAACCTGCCGCTGATTCAGCATCCGCCTGCGGCTCGGCCGAAGCTGCTGCTTCCTGCTCCCCGGCCGCAGCAGCATCGCTTCCGGCGGCCTGGGCCCCGTCCGTTGCCGGCTCGGTAGCCTCCGGCTGGGTGCCGGCATCCTGCGAGGCCGAAGCATCGGCTGCGGGAGTATCGGGTGATCCCTGCGCGGGCTCGGTAGCCTCCCCGCTCTGGGGTGCGGCCGATTCCGGCACGGCAGTGGATTCTTCCGTTGGCTGGGTGCCCCCGGTGTTGGCGGCGGCGGTCATTACCGTGTTGTCCATCTCCTCGGAGCCGGAGCTGCTGTTTGGCTGTGACTCTAAGGTGTTACCAGGTTCCGTCATGATTACGAGATCTTTTTGGAGTGCGTTGACGTTATTCGCGTACCCTTTCGTGCGGCAAATCAGCCCCGCCGAAGCGATCGGGCGGGGCTACCCCCAAGGAAAGGGGGAGCAATATACTACACACTCTACAATGTGCAAATCGTTACAGCCCCCGGCCCTGAGCGAATCCCTTTAATGATTTCAATATCTTTGCCCCGATAGACATTATGCTCAACAGATTCAGCTACGTTTTCCTTCTCGCACTGATCGCAATCGTCGCGTTTCTCTTCGTGTATTTCACCGGAGACAACAGCGATGAAGCCCGCTATGTGGGTATCGAGCGATGCCGTGTCTGCCACGAAGCGGCAAGCCTGGGAGCACAGTTCAAGATCTGGGCCAGCGGCCCCCACGCCACCGCCTACAGCGTGCTGGAATCGGATTCGGCGAAGGCGTATCTGGCAAGCCACAACATCACTACCGAGTCGTGCATCGGCTGCCACAGCACGCTGGGACGTCCGGCGCAGAACGAACCGGAACAGTTGCTGAACGCCGAGGGGGTGGGCTGCGAGCGCTGCCACGGGCCCGGCTCCAACTACTCCGATTACAACACCATGCTGGATCGCGAGGCGTTCACCGCCCATGCCGGCGTGGTGGGATCGTTGCAGGATTGCTCGCAGTGTCATGCGGCAAACCCGGCCACCGCGGAGATCCACTGCCCGTTCCAGCACGAGCCGTTCAACG
The DNA here is from genome assembly GCA_048594725.1 of Candidatus Kapaibacteriota bacterium. GTDB lineage: Bacteria > Bacteroidota > Ignavibacteria > OLB7 > OLB7 > JAFDZV01. The sequence continues at coordinate 46,235 of JBMDXA010000199.1, read as the reverse complement.
CGGATTCGGCATGGCAGAAGATCCGCCATCAGGTTCCCCAGGCCGCCGATCGCGACGCGCGGCCGGACACCGTACTTCAATTGCGGGGCAAATGACGAAGGCATCTCAACCGATCGGATTGTTCGATTCAGGCATCGGCGGGCTTACCGTGGCCTGCCGGGTGATGGAACTGCTCCCGCAGGAGAACACGATCTATTTCGGCGACACCGCGAGGGTACCCTACGGCTCCAAATCGAGCCAGACCGTGATCGGCTATTCGCTGGAGGCGGCCGGGTTTCTGGAATCGCTCGGGGTGAAGATGATTATCATCGCCTGCAACACCGCCTCGGCAGTGGCGCTGGAGCAGGTGCGGAGCGTCTCGTCGGTGCCGGTGATCGGGGTGATCCAGCCGGGAGCCAGCGCGGCGGTGGCGGCCACACGCTCCGGAACCATCGGCGTGATAGGCACCGAGGGAACGGTCCGGTCCGATTCCTACCAGAATGCAATAACGGCACTGGCACCCGGAAGCCAGGTGATCGCAAAGGCGTGCCCGCTGTTCGTGGGGTTTGCCGAGGAAGGGCTCTCCCACCACCCGGCCACCCTCATCATGGCCCGGGAATATCTCTCCCCCCTGCTGGCACGCTCCATCGATACCCTTATCCTGGGCTGCACCCATTATCCACTGCTGATACCAAGCATCAGGGAGATCGCCGGCGACCGGGTAACCCTGGTCGATCCCGGCATCGCCGCCGCCGAACAGGCACGCGCTACCCTGCAGGAGATGGGAATGCTGAACAGCTCGCGCTCGATCCCCCGCCATGATTATTATCTGAGCGATTTCCCTCATAAATTCGTCGAGGTCGGCAGCCGCTTCCTCAGCAATCCCCTGCGCCATGTGCATAGGATAACGCTGGATGACCTGGCGAACTACTCCCACTAACCGCGAATATGCGCGAATCTTGGCCGCGTGGGCCGGGCGTTGTTTATTCGATCCGGCGCGGGCAGCATGAAATCTTCGCGAATTTTATAAGGCAATTTTATATGGCCCGTCGCGGATTATGACGACTTTTTTTTTGCGAATTACATATGGATGCCGTGTCCCGGATTATGATGATATCCTGAGAATTATTCAGGCCGCAAATATGCGTGAATCCTGGGTGCGCGGGCGCCGATTATCCCCGAATCGCCGATAGTAAATCCGAAATCGTACATCTTATGCTCCGTCCCAATCTCGAACGGATGTTCGCCATCGGCGGCATCGTATTGACGCTGGTGGTAACCTGGTATCTGCTAGCAAAGGTGCTGTAGGAAGGATGGATAGTGATAGGTAATAGCTGGCAGGGATGATAGCCAACCCCCTAGCCATCCTCCCTCCCGTCTCCTTGCCGCAGCACTTCCCGCCATAGGATTTCCCGCCGCAGGACTTCCCGGCCCCAGGGGCCGTAACTCCCGGCTGCCCGCATCCTGGGCTGCTCTCCCCCCTGGGCTTCTATCACAGGTTGTATTTCCTCCGCTTGCGCCAGAGGGTGGCCGAATCGATGTCGAGTTTTCGTGCGGCCTCCTCGAAGCTCTTCGACTCGGCGATCACGCGGGCGATATGGTCGCGCTCCATCGCCTCCAGCGTCTGCGAGGCCGGGACGCTGGTGCGGGTGTAGCCCAGAAATTCATCCGGCAGCTCCGTCTCGGTGATCTCGTCGCCGCGCGCCAGAAACACCGCCCTGCTTATCACATTTTCCAGCTCGCGCACATTCCCCTTCCACTCGTGCTCGGAGATCAGCGCCAGCGCCTCCACCGATAGTTTCAGTCCCGTCCTCTCCGGCGCATACTTGCCGATGAAATAGTGCGCCAGCAGGGGGATATCCTCCTTGCGTTCGCGCAGCGGCGGGATCTTCAGCCGCACCGCGTTCAGCCTGTAATAGAGATCCTCGCGGAACCGTCCGGCCGCGATCTCCGCGCCGAGATCGCGGTTGGTGGCGGCCACCACGCGTACGTCCACCTGCCGCGTACGGCTTTCGCCCAGACGCTCGAACTCGTGGCTCTGCAACACCCTCAGAAGCTTTGCCTGAAGCTGCAACGGAAGCTCCCCCACCTCATCCAGAAAGATCGTCCCCTTGTCGGCCAGCTCGAAGCGCCCCACACGGTCCTTGTGCGCTCCGGTGAACGATCCTTTCGCATGGCCGAACAGTTCAGACTCCAGCAGGTTCTCCGGCAGCGCCGCACAGTTCACCCGCACGAACGACTTCGCCGAGCGGGCGCTCCTGCGATGGATCAACCCGGCGAACAACTCCTTGCCGGTGCCGCTCTCCCCCTCCACCAGCACCGTCAGCGGCGTATCGGCCACACGCTCGGCCAGCGTTATCAGTCCCAGCATGGTGGGGTTGCGGGTGATGATCTCCCCGGCGGTATCGTGTACCCGCTCAAGTTCGCTGCGAAGCTGCCGGTTCTCCTGCTTCAGCTCATGGAACCGGAGCGCCTTTTCGATGAACCGCCGCAGCTCCTCCAGATCGAACGGCTTCTGGAGATAATCGAACGCCCCCTTCTTGATCGCCTCCACCGCCGTTCCCACGGTGCCATGCGCGGTGATAATCACCACCGTGATGTCCGGCTGCATCTGCTGGATCTGGAGCATCAGCTCGATCCCGTCGATCGGGTACATCTTCAGATCGATGAACGCCAGATCGAACGACGGGCGCTCCCGCATCACATCCAGTCCCTCCAGCGGGCTTTTGCAGGCGGTCACCTCCAGCCCCATCGACTTCAGGCAGATGGTGAGGGTCTTCAGCACGTTCGGTTCGTCGTCAACCAGCAGGACATTCATGGATGAGGATACTTAGTTCTTGGTGCTTAGTTCTTAGCTCTTAGTTCTTAGCTCTTAGTTCTTAGTTCTTAGCTCTTAGGGAAGAAGCGGGACAGCAGGATTTACGATTGACGAGTGTTGATTGACGAAGCGGAAGCGCACTGGAGCACCAGTAAATACGAAATACCACGTACATGTCCCCCCCACACACATCCCCTCGTAAATCGTCAATCGTAAATCATCATCCCCGTTCCCAAAATCGTAAATCGTCAATCGCCTCCGCTCCCTCGTAAATCGTCAATCGCCTCCGCTCCCTCGTAAATCGTCAATCGTAAATCGCCGGGGCCAATCGAAAATCTAAAATCACCCCTCTCCTCCCGGCGCGGCAAGGCGCGCACCCGGAATCCGTACGGTGAAGCAGGAGCCCTTGTGGATCTCGCTGGTCACGGAGATGCGCCCCCCGTAGCTTTCCACCACATCCCTGGCAATTGCAAGGCCGAGACCCACGCTGCCGGGGGTGGTGATGGCCGGCGAGCCGACCTGATGGAACTTCTCGAAGATCTTGTTCAGGCTGTCCAGCGGGATGCCATGCCCGTCGTCCTCCACCGATGCCACCAGCGCTTCCCCGTCCAGCGCCACGCGCACGGTGATGGTGCCGCCGGAATCGGTATGCCGCAGCGCGTTGCTGACCAGATTGTTGAAGAGCCAGCGGATCTCCTCCGGATCGGCCCAGACCACCGGAAGCTCCTCGGCCACCTCCTCTCTCAGCTCCACCCCCTTCTCCCGTGCCGGCAGCCTGTGCGGACGCAGCACCGCATCGACAAGGGCGGGCAGATCGATCCCGGCCACGGTGCGCTGGCGGGTATTGGCCTCCATCCTGGAAAGCTCCAGAAGCTCGGTGATGAGCTTCGAGAGGCGGCGGCAATCGTCCTTGCTGGAGAGGAGCAGGTCGCGCTGCTGCTCGTTCAATTCCCCCAGCAGCCCCTCGCGCAGGATGTCCAGACTCATGATGATGGATGAAAGAGGGGTGCGGAACTCGTGGGAGACCTTCGCGAGAAAATCCGATTTCAGGCGGTCCAGTTCCTTGAAGTGGGTGATATCGCTCAGCACCATCACCGCACCGCTCACCGCCGAGGTGGTCTCCAGACCCAGAGTCTCCACCGCGTAGAACCGCTCGGCCCCCTCCTCCCGCACCATGTAGATATCGGGGGAGCTGCCGGGGCGCTCCTCATCGGCAAGGGCGCGGCGGAGCGGGTGGAGCACGGCCTCATCGCCGATCACATCCCCCACGTAGCGTCCCTCGTATTTCTCCTCGATCGGCAGGCGGAACAGTGCCAGCGCGGCGCTGTTGATAAGCAGCAGGCGCATCTCCGCATCGGCCACCACGATCGGCGTGGCGATCGACTGCACGATCGTCTCCACCTTTCGTTTCTCCAGAAGCAGCTGCTCGATATTCATCGCCTCGTAGCGGCCCAGGCGCTCGATCATCCGGTTGAACTCGAAGGAGAGATCCCCCAGTTCATCGGCGGTGGTGATGAGGATGCGCTCGCCGAAGCGGCCGCCGGTAAGGTTCTTCACCGCCTGGGTGAGCCGCTGGATGGGGCGGATGGCCCAGCGCGAATAGAACCCTCCGCCGATCACGCCGAGCATGGTACTGACCAGCGTGGCAAGCCCCACAAGCACCAGCGACTGCCGCAGCTCGGTCCGCAGGTCGGTACGGATGCTGGCGATCTCGTTCTGGTTCTGGTAGAGGATGCCGAAGCAGCTCTCCTTGACCGCATTGGCAACCGGGAGCACATCGCGGTAGAGTATCTCGCGCGCATCCCCGCGCTGCCGCCCGGTGAGCGTATTGCGATAGACCTGGGCATTGCGAAGAAAGTGATCGTAATCGGTTCTGATCTTGCCGAGTGCCGCGCTCTTTTCATCGGCGGCGCGGTTGCGGGCCACACGGGTAAGGCCGATCAGAAATTCGGTGGTACGCTGCTCGAACTGTACGATATAGGGGTCCGGGGTGGCGGTATTGGACATCCTCTGGAGCATATCCACCTGGCGATCGACCAGCGCCGCAAGCTGCACCGTGTTGGAGATCAGCTCGTAGTTGGTGGCGATCGCATCGGTGGTGGAGTCTCCCACCGTGGAGAACTGATAGATCGACCACAGCCCGAACGCGACGTTGATCGCGATCAGGGCCGTAAAGCCCGACAGAATCTTCGATCGTAACGTCGTGAACATGGGGATGGAAGTTACTGGTTAGTAGTCCGCCGCCTGCCGCGGCCGTAGTTAGCAGTGACAGGGAAAAAGTCCGTGGTCCGTGCGCGGGCACAGAGAAAAGGTCCGTGGTCTGTGCGCGGGCGGCGCCCGCTGTCAGTTGTCAGTCGTTGTTGGTACTGGAGTATCCGGAGCATCATGGCGCCAGGCTGGAACTGCCACGGACAACTGACGACGGACTTCTCCATCAATCGAAAATCCAAAATCGCAAATCGAAAATCCCCAAAAAAGCCGGGGGCACCGAAGTGGCGCCCCCAACATACATACAACGTTTGCAGGTTCCCGCGCATTGCTAGGCGACGGCTTCCTTCTCCATGATGCGCTCGATGGCCGTGGAATGGCGCTCGGCGATGGCATCGACGGTGGTGTCGATGGCCGCACCGTTGATGGAGAAGCGGTTCTCCACCACGCTTCCCAGGCGCACCAGCGGCACCCCTGCACGCTCGGCAAGCTGCGCCAGCAGATCGCTATACTTCGGATCGTAGCTGACCACCACCCGCGACTGCGATTCGCCGAAGAGCGCGGCGATTGCATCCTCGCGCTCGTAGCTGATTTCCGCGCCGAGCTTCCCACCGTTGCTGTTGATGGCCGATTCGGCCACGGCGATGGCGAGGCCCCCCTCGGAGCAATCGTGCGCCGAGCGGATCATGCCGCCACGGATCGCCTCCAGCAACGCCCCCTGAAGGCGCGCCTCCTGGTCGATGTCGAGCGCCGGGGCATCGCCCGTCACACGCCCCGAGCGCAGCGACAGAAGCTCGCTGCCCCCCAGTTCGTAGCCCTCGAATCCGAGCAATGCGATCTCATCGCCATTCTCCTGGAAGCCCGACAGCGTGATATGCGACAGATCGTCGATGACGCCCAGCATGCCGATGGTGGGTGTCGGGAAGACCGCGCGCTGCTGCGACTCGTTGTGGAACGACACGTTCCCGCCGGTCACCGGCGTATCCAGCTTGCGGCAGGCGTCTCCCATGCCACGGATCGCCTCGCGGAACTGCCAGTAGACCTCCGGGTTGTACGGGTTGCCGAAGTTCAGGCAGTTGGTGATGGCAACCGGCTGCGCGCCGCTGCACACCACGTTGCGGGCGGCTTCGGCCACGGCGATCATCCCGCCCGCATAAGGGTTCAGATAGACGTAGCGGCTGTTGCAGTCGGTGGCGACGGCGATGGCCTTGCCGGGAATCTCCTTCAGGCGGATCACCGCCGAGTCGGCATTGAACGACTGCGCCGTGTTGGTGCGCACCATCGAATCGTACTGCTCGTAGACCCAGCGCTTGCTGGCGATGTTCGGCGCGGCAAGAAGCGCATCGAACGCCTCGGCCGGGCTCACATCCCCCACCAGCGCGCGCACATCGGCCGAGCGGGTTTCGCTCACATACGATGCCTCGCGCCACTCGCGCTCGTACACCGGCGCGCCGCCGCCAAGCACCAGGCTCTCGGCCGGAAGGTTCGCCACCGGCTGGCCGTGACGGGAGATCCGGATGATGCCATCGTCGGTGGTGTGGCCGATACGGGTGATCGGCACATCCCACTTGGCGCAGATGCTCTCGGCCACGGCGATATCCTCCTCCCTGACCACCAGCAGCATGCGCTCCTGCGACTCGCTCAGCATGATCTCGTAGGCCGACATTCCCGCCTCGCGCAGCGGCACCTTGTCCAGATCGATGGTCATCCCGGAGCCGGCCTTGGCGCTCATCTCCGAGGTGGAGCAGCTGATACCGGCCGCGCCCATATCCTGCATTCCCACCACCACGCCGGAGGCGATAAGCTCCAGCGATGCCTCCAGCAGCAGCTTCTCGCTGAAGGGATCGCCCACCTGCACCGTCGGGCGCATATTCTCGGTCTGCTCATCGAACTCGCGCGAGGCCAGGAGCGATGCTCCGTGGATGCCATCGCGGCCGGTGCGGGAGCCGAGGATCATCACCACGTTCCCGGCAGGGCCGGCCGTGGCCGAGACGGTCTGGTCGGCCTTGACGATCCCGACCGCCATCGCATTGACCAGCGGGTTATCGCGGTAGCACTCCTCGAAGAACACCTCTCCTCCCACGGTGGGAACACCGAAGGAGTTGCCGTAATGGCTGATGCCATGCACCACCCCTTCGAACAGGAAGCGGGTGCGGGGGTTGTCCAGGCCGCCGAAGCGGAGCGAATCGAGCGCCGCGATCGGGCGGGCCCCCATCGTGAAGATATCGCGGAGGATGCCCCCCACGCCGGTGGCGGCTCCCTGGAACGGCTCCACGGCGCTGGGATGGTTATGGCTTTCGATCTTGAAGGCCACGGCATATCCCTCCCCCACATCCACCAGACCGGCGTTCTCGGCGCCGGCCTCCACCAGCAGCCGCCCGCCGCTGCGCGGAAGGGTCTTCAACTGCGCGATCGAATTCTTGTAGCTGCAATGCTCGCTCCACATCACCGAATAGACGCCCAGTTCGGTGTAGTTCGGGGCTCTGCCGAGCACCTCGTTGATCCTGGCGTATTCGGCCTCGGTAAGACCAAGGGCGCGGGCGTCCTCCACGGTGCTTATGCGGGTATCCTGAGTGTCAGACATGAATGCGTGCGGTTCGGAATAGGAGTCAGATGGATCGCGGGATCTCCCGCGGACCGGCCGTTTGCCGGCCTTGTAAAGCTAATATTGATAATTGGCCGAGGGCCACTTCCTGATGATCACGAAGATGATGCCGCCGATGATGATCGCGGCAACAAGGCCGTAGCAGATCACAAGAAGCGCCCGCGACAGAGGGGATGAGGAAGTACGCAGCAGCCATCCGCGCCAGTTGCAGTTATGGCAGCGGTAGACGCTGTAGACCGGCATCAGTTTCAGCCGGATCTTCTCGCCGACGCCGCGCGGCTTCGACCGGTTTACCTTCCCTGTCGTCCTGCAATGAGGGCAACGATGAAGACTACTACTTGACATATAGTGCACCGCCTTCGGCCAGGACCGAATGTCGCAGATTGCTGGGAAGCAGTTTGTAAGATTGTTTTCTCCCCTGCCAGAGCCCGAGGGGGGCACCGCAGAGGAGAAGGAAAGATCATCGAAGATGCCGTAGGGCTAGCGCGCGGAGATCCGCGTTCTGATCCGCTCGTCGGTTCTGAGCGCGGCGGCCACCGCAAGCTCCAGCAGTTCCCCGCTCAGCTCCTGGCGGGGCTCCACCCAGTGCTGGCGCACATAGGCGGTGGAGAAATTCCCCTCGCGGAACTCGGGGCTCTCCAGCACATGCACGCAGAACGGGATCGTGGTGCTGATGCCGGCTATATGGTACTCCGAAAGAGCCTCCAGCATCCGGTCGATAGCCTCCTGGCGCGTCTCGCCCCAGGTGATGAGCTTCGCCACCATCGGATCGTAGTAGAGCGTGACGGCCATGCCGGCATACAGAGCCGAATCCACCCGCACATGCTCGCCGGAGGGCTCCTTCAGCTCCCGGATCACGCCGATGCTCGGCATGAAGTTCTGATAGACATCCTCGGCGCAGATGCGGCACTCGATGGCATGCCCCTGCCGCCGGATGCTCCCGGTGGTAACCTCAAGCGCTTCGCCGGAGGCGACCCGGATCTGAAGCTCCACCAGATCCAGCCCGGTCACCATCTCGGTTACCGGATGTTCCACCTGAAGCCGCGTGTTCACCTCCAGGAAGTAGAAGTCCCCGCGTTCATCCAGCAGGAACTCCAGCGTGCCGGCGTTGGTATAGCTGGCGGCCTTCACCAGACGCTCGGCGGCGGCGAACATGCGCGCGCGGATCTCGTCGGTAACCGCCACCGAGGGGGATTCCTCCAGCACCTTCTGATGCCGCCGCTGGATGGAACACTCCCGCTCTCCCAGCACCGCCACGTTGCCGTGGTTATCGGCCACCACCTGAAGCTCGATATGGCGCGGGCCGAGCACATATTTTTCGAGGAAGACCTCATCGCTGTTGAACGCCGTCAGGGATTCTCCCTGCGCCATCCGGAGGCTCTCCTCCAGCTTCTCGGGAACCTCCACCACGCGCATTCCCTTGCCGCCGCCGCCGGCAGCCGCCTTCAGCAGCACCGGATAGCCGATACGACCGGCGATCTCCTTTGCCTCGTTGATGGAAGTGATGGCATCGGTGGTGCCGGGCATCACCGGCACGTCCGAGGCGATCGCCAGGCGCCGCGCGTTGGTCTTGCTGCCGAGATGCTCGATGGCATCGGCGGAGGGGCCGATAAAGGTGATACCGGCCTCGGCGCAACGGCGCGCGAACTCCGGGTTCTCGCTCAGGAATCCGTAGCCGGGATGGACGGCATCGGCGCCGGAGCGCTCGGCGATCTCCATCACCTTGTCCAGATCCAGATAGGTCTGGCGCGGGGTCACCCCTTCCAGACGATAGGCGGCGTCGGCCTCGGCCACATGCAGCGAGGCGGTATCGGCATCGGAGTAGATAGCCACCGTTTCTATCCCCATCCGCCGTGCGGTACGGATGATACGGCGGGCGATCTCCCCTCTGTTGGCAATGAGAATTCTCTTCATCGGTTCGGATTTCGGTTCAGGGGAGGGAGGGTCTCGCGCTGGGAGATCTCGTCCCTCCTCATCGAAACGACGATGCCCCCGGAGCCCTGCGGCGCCGGAGGCATCGTGCTGTTATTTCAGTTCGACGATCGTAATACCCGCGCCCCCTTCGGTAAGCGCCCCGGTACGATAGCTGGCTACGCCCGGATGGCGCGCCAGATACTCCTGCACGCGCGTGCGCAACGCGCCGGTCCCCTTGCCGTGGATGATATCCAGGTGGGAGACATTCCCGTTCATCGCGGCGCTGATCGCCTGCTCCAGCCGGATGACCGCCTCATCGGCGTACATGCCGCGAAGATCGATCCGGGTCTCCGCCTCGGAGGCATTGACGATGGCCTGGCGCCCCGCCTGTTCGCGGCGCACCTCCTTGCGCGTCACCGTCTCCAGCTCGTCGATATGCGAACGCATCCGCATGGCGCCGAACTGCACCACCACATTCCCCTTCTCGTCCGGATCGAACTGGAGTTCGCCGATCTGCGTTCCCCCCTTGATTCTGACGGTATCCCCCTTGCGGAATCCTGGGGGCGCCGGCTCGTTCCTGGCATCGCTCCGGGAGAAGTTCTCGCGGAGGTCGTCGATGGCGCGGCGAAGATCCTTCACCTGCTCGTTGCTGGCGCCGGAGCGGATCTCCCGCAGGGCGTTCTCGATCATGCTGTTGGCGCGTGCCAGGGTCTCGCGCGCCTCCCGCTTGGCATCGGCCATGACCGTCTGCTTGCGGTCGGAAAGCTCGCGGGCCTCGGCCTCGTACTTGCGGCGGGTCTCTTCGGCCACCGCAAGCTCCCGGCGGTGTTCCTCGCGGATGCGCCGGCTTTCGGCGAGATCCACCTCCAGCTGCCCGATGATCTCGGTCATCCGGTTGCGCTCCTCGCCCAGACGGTCGCGGGCATCCTGAAGGATCTTCGGGTCGAAGCCGAGACGTTCGATCAGCTCGAACGCATAGCTGTTGCCCGGCATGCCGAAGATGAAGCGATAGGTCGGCGTGATCGTCCTGGTGTCGAACTCCATGCCGGCGTTCACCACCGCCTCGGTCTCGTAGGCGAAGATCTTCAGGAAGCTATGGTGCGTCGTCGCCAGGATGAACGTGCGGCGCGCCAGCAGGTGATCCAGGATGGAGGCGGCGATGGCGCCACCTTCGTCCGGATCGGTGCCGGTGCCGATTTCATCCAGCAGCACCACATCCCCCATCGTCGCATGCCGTGCGATCTCCCCGATGCGCGACATATGGGAGCTGAAGGTGGACAGGTCGTTCTCCAAGGACTGCTGGTCGCCGATATCGGTGTAGACGTTGCACGGGTGCACAACGCACTCGGCGGCCGGCGGATGGATGCCGGAGAGCGCCATCGCCGTGACAAGCCCCAGCGTCTTCATCGCCACGGTCTTGCCGCCGGCATTCGGCCCGGAGATCACCACGCAGCGGGTGCCGCGATCCAGCTCGATCGACATCGGCACCACATCGTCCAGGCGGAGCAGCAGCAGCGGATGATGGGCGTTGCGCAGCAGCAGCACATCGTCATCGGTCACACGCGGCTCCACGCAGTTGTAGCGCTCGGCATAGCGGGCGCGCGCGTTGCAGGAGTCCACAAGCTGGAGCACCATCATCGAATCGATGAAGCGGTTTGCCTCGGCGCCGATCTCCTGGGTGAGCGTGCGCAGGATGCGCTCCACCTCGCGGCGTTCGGCGAACGTCAGCTCGGCGATCTCGTTGTTCATATCGAAGATCTCGGCCGGCTCCAGGAACACGGTGCTGCCGCTCTGGGACTCGCCGTGGATGATGCCGGGGATCTTCCGTTTGGACTCCACCTTCACCGGAAGCACCAGCCGCCCCTCGCGGAGCGTCACGTACTCGTCGGTCACCAGCTCCTCGTCGGAGACGCGGCGGAGGATCTTCTGGAGCCGGGTCCGGAGCGCGGCCGAGCGATCGATGATATCGCGGCGGATGCGCGCCAGATCGCGGCTGGCATTATCGCGGACGTTGCCGGTGTCATCCACCGCATCGGTGATATGCTTCTCCAGCAGCCTGTTGGCGTGGATACGCTCGGTCAGTTCGAACATGAGCGGGCACGTCTCGCGCCGGGCGGAGAAATATTCCCTCACCCTTCTGAGCGCCGAGAAGGTGGTCGCCATGTGATTGAGATTTTCGCCGCTCAGATACGCCCCCGGAATCCGGGAGAGGCTGAGAGCATCTCGTATATCGTAAATGCCGTCGAGCGGCAGCGGCATATCGCGCTGGATCATCTGGCGGATCTCACCCACCATTCTCAGTTCCTGGCGCACCGCCTCCTCGTCGGTAAGGGGCCCGGCCTCGCTCAGGTGTTCCACGCCGAGCGACGACGCCGAATATCCGGCGATGTGCTCCAGTATGCGATGGAACTCCAGCTGATCGAGACTCGAGCGCAGAAGCTCTTCCTGTGTCATTCCTTTCCTCTATGCACCTTTCCGTTCAAGCTCTTCACGAACAATCGATTGCACCTTCGCTCCATCGGCACGGCCACGAAGTGCACCCATGGCCTTCGGCATAACAACCTTGAAGTCGCCGGCTCCGGCAGCGCCGGTCTCGGCGATGATGGCCGCCACCGCCGCGCGGATCTCATCATCCCCCACCTGCTTCGGCAGATATTCGGCGATGATAGCCAGCTCCGAGTCCTCCTTGCCGGCAAGATCATCGCGCCCGGCGGCGCGGAACTGCTCGGCGGCATCCTTGCGGCGCTTGGCCTGATTCTGCACGGCCTTCTGCTCGGCCTCCTCGGTGACATCGGTGCCGCTTTTCTGAAGCTCCAGCAGCGCGGCACGCACCATACGGAGCGTTTCCACCCGAAGCTTCTCCCCGGCTTTCATGGCATTCTTCAGGTCTTCGCTGATACGTTCCGTAAGAGTCATAATTTTCGTGCGGGAAAATAGATATACATTAAAGGCCGGCCGGGCTCTGGTCCGTGGTCGGTTGTCCGTCGTCGTTATACAGCAAGCATCCCGTACCGGGTATGTATCCTGAGCGACCGGAAAGAAAGGTAACACAACAGACCGGGAACATGGGTAACACTGCGAACAGCAGAGCCGGGTTGCCATCAGCTGCGTTGATGTTGTTAATGAAGTTGCCCGTCGCGCTCGTCAAATCGGCCAACAACCAGCTCATACACGAGCACGTTCCAGATGCCATCGTCGATCTGCTCAAGCGCGACTCGCTCGTTGGTTAATACGAAGCTCAGAAACACCCGCCGCTGCTTGAAGCGGATCGTCCCATTGTGCCCGACCACACGCACCTCACAGTGCGATGGGTACTGCGGCTGCCGTAGACGCGACGGATAGCTCCGAGAACTTGCCTGGTACAAGGAGTCTGGGCAGGCCAAGCCGATCCCCTGATGCGGTCGCACCAGGTTGTACTCAGCACGCCACGCATCGAAGCGCTGCTGCTGCGCAGCAAGGCTTGCTGCCGGCGGGCGCGTCGTCTCAGCTTTCAGCGTGCGGTGCATCCGCTCGTGGCGCCCATTCTGCTGCGGGCACCCGGGCTGGATACGCTGATGCTGGATGCCAAGCTTCGCCCACCACAGGCTCAGACGTGAGAGCCCCAGCGGGCTGCGCACCGAGGCGAACGGCACACCGTTGTCGCTGCGGATCGCCTCAGGCAGCCCATACTGCTCAAAGAGCCGCTTCATGCGCCGCTGGGTCGTTGCATGGGCAGTACCGCTCAAGCCGTGGCACTCCAGCAGGAAGCGCGAGTACGCATCGCTGACGGTCAGCGGATAGCAGTACTGCCGGTTGCCCAGGCGGAACTCTCCCTTAAAGTCGATGCACCACAGGGCATTCGGCTGCTCGGCAACAATCGGGTTGCTGGCGTAGGTGCTCTGCTGAAGCTTGCGACGCGGCGGCCGCTTGTCGACCAGCCCATGGCGCTTCAGCAACTCACCGATTGTGCTGGGGGCCGGCACGACCAGATGCGGATGCCGGGTTGCCAGAACCTCTCGCAAGGTGAGCGGTCCCCAGTTCGGGTGCTCGCGGCGCAACCCCAGCAGCAGCTCCTGGATATCGGCACGCATGCGATGCGGACAGTTCTTCGGAGAGCGTCGTCGGTCTGCCAGCCCGGGTGAGCCGTCGGCTTCAAAGCGTGTGATCCACTTGTAGGCAGTCTTGCGGCTGATGCCCCAGCGCTCAGCCAGTTCGGTGATCGAGTACAGATCACTCTGGTATGCTTCGATAAACAGATGCCGTTGATGCACTCTATCAGTTTCCTTCCAGCTCATGGCGTTGCTCCTTATCTGCTGCCACGATCTACGAAACTGTTACCGATGCTCCCGGTCTATTTTGTTACCTATGTTCCCGGTCAGTACCTCCAGTATCAACCACCACGGACCACTGACAGCGGGCGAAGCCCGCGAACGGACGAATCACAATGCCCGCTCCAACCGTTTTAGCCGACAAATTTACAATGAAACGTGTTCTGTCCCTCCTTCCGAGTGCAACGGAAATCATCTACGAGCTGGGTGCGGCCGATACGCTCGTGGGCGTGACGCACGAATGCGACTTCCCCCCGGAGGTTCTGGCACGGCCGCGCCTGACCGATGCAAGAATCAATCCATCGATGCCGAGCGACCAGATCGACCAGATGGTGCGCCAGCAGCTCGATGACGGCGGCACGCTCTACACGCTCGATATGGAGCAGTTGAAGGAGCTGCGCCCGGAACTGGTTCTCACCCAGCAGCTCTGCACCGTCTGCGCGGTGGGCTATGCAACCGTGCACGCGGCGATGGCAGCCCTGCCGGAACCGCCGCACGTGGTAAACCTGGAGCCGAAGACCCTGGACGACGTGCTGGGCACGATCATCGATGTGGGAGAACTTCTCGGGCTGCGCCAGCGCGGCGAACAACGGGTCGGGATGCTGCGGGAGCGTCTGGCCGCCATCCCGCCGCTGGCGGCTCCGGCACGGGTGCTTCTGCTGGAATGGCTGATTCCTCCCTTCTCGGCCGGCCACTGGATGGCCGATCTGGTCCGCGCCGCCGGGGGCACGCCGGTGCTTGCCAATCCCGGCGACTACTCGCGCCAGCTCTCCTGGGAGACGATCGGCGAGGCGGAGTTCGACGCCATCGTGATCTCCTGCTGCGGCTTCGCGATCTCCCGCACGATGCAGGACATCGAGTCCTCCGAAGAACTCCGCACGCTGCTGGCCGGGCGCCCATCGGTGCGGTTGATCGTCTTCGACGGCAATCATTTCTTCAGCCGTCCCGGCCCGCGCCTGGTGGAAACCGCCGAGCTTCTGCACCATGCGCTGCAAGGGGTTCCGGCCGACCGGGTGCAGTCCAGCATCGCCGAACCGTACCGGGAGGTAGTGTTTGGAGCTTAGTTTTTAGTTCTTAGCTCTTAGCTCTTAGTCCGCCGCCTGCGGCGGCTGTAGATAGTAGATAGGAGGAGGTCAGTAGTCAGTACGCCGCCTGCGGCGGCTGTCAGTGGTCCGTGGTCGTTGTACCAGAAGGTACTCGTCGGCACGTACACCCGTTGTAACGGCGACGCACTACTGACTACTGACAACGGACGTTCCCCCAATCGAAAATCTAAAATCGCAAATCGAAAATCTCATCACGCTCTGGCCGTATCCATTCCTTCCTCCATCTCTCCCTCGCGTGTTCCGCGGCTCAGCGCGAACATCGCGCCGGCAAGGGCGATACAGGCGGCAACCAGGCCGTAGCTCTTCAGCAGATAATGCTCGATCAGCCAGCCGGCGATGATCGGTCCCAGGATCTGCGCCACGCTGGCGAGCGACTGGCTGGTGCCGAGTGCGGCCCCCTGCTCGCTCCGCCCCACGCTCTTGGTAATGAGCGTGGTGAGCGCCGGGCGCGTAACCGCCGTGCCGAACCCGGCCACCGTCACCGCTACCAGAAGCAGCGGTACCCCGGAGATCCATCCGAGGAAGAAATAGCCCAGCCCCATGGAGATGAACCCGACCGTGGCGAGCTTCTCCTCTCCCAGCTTCTTCACCAGACGCCCCAGCGCCCCTCCCTGAACGATACCGCCGATCAGCCCGGAGAAGGCGAAGACGAAGCCCACCTGTTTTGCGCCGAACGAGAACTGCCGCTCCAGAAAGAGCGCAAGGCCGCCGATCAGCGTGGAGAACGACAGCGAGAAGGCGAAGAACTCCAGCAGGCGCCGTCTGGGAAGAGGGCGCGAGAAGAAGCTGCCGAACTGCGAGAACCGGCCGCCGCGCACGGCGCTGGCTCTCTCCCCTTCCGCCGCATTGCGCGGGGCCTCGCGCAGAAGGAACCAGGTACAGATGATGGAGCCCGCCGAGAGAGTCATCGCCGCAAACGCCGGCCAGTGATAGCCGTACTGCGAGAGGAACCCGGAGATGGCCGGCCCTATCAGGAACCCCGCCCCGAAGGCGATACCGATCAGGCCGAACGCCTTGGTACGGTTCTCCGGCTTGGTCACATCGCTGATATAGGCCTGCGCGATGCTCAGGTTGCCGGCGGTAAGCCCATCGATGATACGGGAGAGAAAGAGCATCCAGAGCGAGTTGGCGAAGCCCAGAATCACAAAGCCGATCAGCGTGCCGATCTGGCTCACCAGCAGCGTGGGACGCCGTCCCACCTTGTCGGAGATGCGCCCCAGGATGGGCCCCGCGATAAGCTGGCAGGCCGCGAACGACGCGGTGAGCAGCCCCACGGTGATAGGGGATGCGCCGAGATGCTCGGCATAGAACGGGAGCAGCGGCAGCACCAGCGTAAAGCCGAAGACATCCACCAGAACGATCAGGAAGATCGGAAAAAGGGGGGATCGTAGAAATCCCTTCTCTTCGGCCCCCTCGCCGGGAGCCGGCTCTTGTGCCGGGCCTGGTTGGCTCATCGTTGATTCCCTCGTACCTCCGCGCGGCGTTGGCGCGGGCAGAATATAAAACGGGGAACCTTCACGTTACGGAAGGCTCCCCGGTAGTTCGTGAACAACTGCTGGTTTACGATTGCCTCAGTGCCTCGGCACCGGAGACGATCTCCAGAATCTCGGTTGTGATTGCGGTCTGGCGCGCCTTGTTGTAGCTGCGCTTCAGGTCGTGCACCAGATCCTTCGCGTTCTTCGTGGCGTTCTCCATCGCGGTCATGCGCGCGCCCTGCTCGGCCGCGTTCGACTCCAGCAGCACGTTCCACATCTGCGTGTTCAGGTGCTTCGGCAGAAGCGCGTCGAGGATCTCCTCGCGCGAGGGCTCGAAGATGTAATCCACCGGCGGGGCCGCATGGGCATCGATCTCCAGCTTCGGGATCGGCAGAAGCTGCTCGATGGCGACATCCTGCTTCACCACCGACTTGAACTCGTTATAGATCACGTTCACCTGATCGAACCGGCGCTCCAGGAAGCCCCGGCTCACCTCGGCGATAAGGCGCTGCGCCACCGAATAATCCAGGGAGTGGAACACCCCCGGATAGGCGGCGATCACATTGTAGCCGCGGCGGGTGAAGTGATCCACCGCACGCTTCCCCACGCACACCAGATCGAGGTTGCCGGCCGCATTCAGCTGGCCGAACCGGTTGTGGATCAGGTACTGCGCGGCCTTGATGAGATTGCTGTTGAAGGCACCGCAGAGACCGCGATCGGCCGATACGATGATCAGGCAGGCGCGGTTCACATCACGCTCCTCCAGAAGAGGGCTTACGGCGGTCTCCATGCTGGAGGCCAGGAACTGAAGCAGTTCGCGGAGCTTCCGGCCGTACGGGCGAGCGGCGATGATGCTGTCCTGCGCGCGGCGCAGCTTGGCCGCGGCCACCATCTTCATCGCCTGGGTGATCTTGGCCGTATTCTGGATGCCCTGGATACGGCCGCGTATTTCACGGTACTTTGCCATTGATCAGTAGTCCGGTGTCTCTGTATCTCTGAAGTACGGGGGGCGCCCCTTGTAACCGGGCGCCCTTCCCTGTTCCGCGTCTATCGGTTATGCTCAGGCGCTCTTCTGGAAGGTGCGCGAGAGCTCCTCGGCGGCGGCCTTCAGACCGGTCACCACATCGGCGCTCAGTTCCTTCTTCTGGGCGATCGCCGAGAGCACATCCGGGTAACGGTTGCGCAGGTACTCCAGGAACTCCTTCTCGAAGCGGCGCACATCCTCCACCGGGAGCGGGTCGGCATAGCCGTTGGTTCCCATCCACATGGAGGCAACCTGCTCCTCGACCGGCATCGGCTGGTACTGTCCCTGCTTCAGAAGCTCCACCAGGCGGGAGCCACGGCGCAGAAGCTGCTGCGTGGACTTGTCGAGATCGGAGCCGAACTTGGCGAATGCCTCCAGCTCGCGATACTGCGCAAGATCCAGCTTCAGCGTGCCGGACACCTTCTTCATGGCCTTGATCTGGGCGTTGCCACCCACGCGCGACACCGAGATGCCGACGTTGATAGCCGGACGGACGCCGGCGTTGAACAGGCCCGGCATCAGGTAGATCTGCCCGTCGGTGATCGAGATCACGTTCGTCGGGATGTAGGCCGAGGGATCGCTCTCCTGGGTCTCGATCACCGGAAGTGCCGTCAGCGAGCCGCCGCCATACTCCTTGTCGAGCTTTGCGGCGCGCTCCAGCAGGCGCGAGTGCAGATAGAACACGTCGCCCGGATATGCCTCGCGGCCCGGCGGGCGGCGCAGCAGCAGCGACACCTGGCGGTAGGCCGCGGCCTGCTTGGAAAGATCGTCGTAGATCGCCAGCGCATGGCGGTTCGAATCGCGATAGTACTCGCCGATGGAGGCGCCGGCGTACGGGGCGATGAACTGAAGCGGCGCGGGGTCCGAGGCGCCCGCAACCACCACCGTGGTATACTCCATGGCGCCGTTCTCCTTCAGGATCTGCACCACGTTGGCAACCGTGGAAGCCTTCTGCCCGATGCTCACATAGACGCAGAAGACCGGGTCGATACCCTGGGCCTTCGCCTCCGGGGTGTGCGTGAACTTCTGGTTGATGATCGTGTCGATCGCCACGGCGGTCTTGCCGGTCTGGCGGTCGCCGATGATAAGCTCGCGCTGTCCACGGCCGATCGGCACCATCGCGTCGATAGCCTTGATACCGGTCTGCAGCGGCTCGGTCACCGGGAACCGGGTAACCACGCCGGTGGCCTTGCGCTCGATCGGCAGGGTCCTGGTGGCATTGATCGGGCCACGGCCATCGATCGGCACGCCGAGCGGGTTAACGACACGGCCGAGCAGTTCCTCGCCAACGGGAACCGAGGCAACCCGGCCGGTACGCTTGACGGTATCCCCCTCGTTGATCAGCTTGTCGTCGCCGAACAACACAACGCCGACGTTATCCTCTTCGAGGTTGAGGGCCATGCCGAAAACGCCGTTCGGGAACTCCAGCAGCTCCGACGCAACGGCGTTGGTAAGCCCGTAGACGCGGGCCACGCCGTCACCTACCTGCAACACCGTGCCGACGTCGTAGATATCGACTTCGTTGCTGAAGTTGGTGAGCTGCTGGCGCAGAATCGCGGTTACTTCATCGGGACGAACTTCTGCCATGTCTGTATGCCTGATATGAGTAAGATTTTCCTGATTACGAGGCGGGTGCGATCGTAGATATATGAAGCGCCGATCCGGTCCGAAGCGTTAGTTGGGGCTCCCCCCGGCAAACGATTCATGCAGGCGATCGAGCTGATGGCGTACCGAGGCATCGATCATCTGATCCTCGAAACGGGCACGGAACCCGCCGATGAGCGTGGGATCGACGAGATACCTGGCGCGAACCGTATGACCGCTGAGAGAGGCGATCTTCTGTTCCAGCCGCTCCCGCTGCGGGGCATCCAGCTCCACGGCGGTGGTGATCGTCGCCGGCACCACGTTCCGCTCGCGATCGATCAGATGTTCGAAGGCTTCGAGAATCGCCGGGAGATCGGCGCCGCGTCCCTTCAGGGCCAGCAGCGAGATAAACCGGTCCACCACCGTACCGACCTTTCCGCCGAAGATCTGCCGCAGGATGCTCTCCTTCTTCCGGTCGTCGACGACCGGGGAATGAAGCAGAAGCTGAAGCTCTCTGGAGCCCTCGATGGCTCCGCTGATGGTACGGATATCATCGATGATGACATCCAGTCCCCCCTGCTCTTTCGCCAAATCCATGAGCGCCTTGGCGTAGCGCTGTGCAACGCGGGTCGTAGCCATATACTGGAACTCCGATTAGTTCTGCACCTGGGCAGCCTGCGTGATATAGTTATCCACCAGGCGCTTGTGGCGATCGGCATCGAGCGATTCGTTGAGGATCTTCTCGGCGGCACCCACCGCGAGATTGGCGACTTCGGTGCGAAGCTCGTTGAGCGCCTGCTGCTTGTTCCGCTCGATCTCCTTGTTGGCCTGGTCGAGAAGGCGGCGGCTTTCGTCCTGGGACTTCTGCATCGCCTCGGCCTGCATCCGCTCGGCATACTCGCGGCTTTCGCGCAGCACCCTCTGCGACTCCTCATCGGCCCTGCGCAGGGTCTGCTGGTTTTCCGCAAGGATGCGATCGGCCTCGGCACGTGCGGTCTCGGCACGATTGAGCGCATCGTTGATCGTGGCTTCGCGCGTTTCCAGTGCCTTCAGAATCGGCTTCCATGCAACCTTGCCGAGCAGCAGCAGCAGGATAAGGAAATTGAGAATCGTCCAGAGAATCGGACCGGTCTGAATATCGAGCATGTCTGTACCTTTTCGGGTTGCTAAGGCAAGTTGCTGGGAGCAACGGTAGCTGATTGTGAAACAAAGAGGAGCGCCCTGCTCCGGAAACCGGGAATTCTCCCCGGCTCCCTACCGGTACGCTCGCTCTTCGACACTACTCCATCTCGCACTCTT
Organism: Candidatus Kapaibacteriota bacterium; assembly: GCA_048594725.1. Taxonomy (GTDB): domain Bacteria; phylum Bacteroidota; class Ignavibacteria; order OLB7; family OLB7; genus JAFDZV01. The sequence goes on along the minus strand of JBMDXA010000199.1, from coordinate 25,916 downwards.
GTTCCGCATCAGGCAGGTATGCCTGGCGCGGTTGGGATGAGGGCAATTACTTCGTAGCCAGAAGGATGCAGATAACCTCCGCGAAGAGGGCGACACCCTCGATAAGAGCGGCGGCGATAATCATGGTGGTGCGAACATCACCGATTGCTTCCGGCTGGCGTCCATGGGCTTCCAGAGCGGCTGATGCCAGGCGGCCAATGCCGGTGGCGGCTCCGAACACGGTGATAGCAGCGCCGAGACCAGCGGCAAGATAAGCGAATACCTGGGGCTCCATTCAATGTCCTCCGAAATGAGAATGTGAGACGTAAATGTGTATGTGAAGCTTTCGTTAAGACCAGCAAAAGTACGCAAAAAGCGTACATCGAGCACCCGGCCGGTGCCGGGAAAAGATTATCAAGTGGTTATTGGCGCCTGGTTCTTAGGACGCCGCCTGCGGCGGCTGTAGTCCTTAGTGCTTAGCGAGAGATGGTTCTTCTCTGCTAAGCACTAAGCTCCAAGAACTAAGCACTACGATCTAAACCCACTTCCTTAGTGTGCAGCCGCGTGCTCGCTGCCGCCATGGGCGTGATCGTGATCGTGGTCATGCGAGGCAAGACCGATCCCGGTGAACACCGCCGTCAGAATCGTGAAGACGTAGGCCTGGATAAACGCCACCAGCAGCTCGAGGATGTTGATGAACAGCGAGAATCCGAGCGTGACCGGGATGAATGCCGAGGTTACGAACACCAGACCGATCAGCGAAAGAAGGATCACGTGGCCGGCCGTCATATTGGCGAACAGACGCACGCACAGGGCGAAGGGCTTCGTGAAAAGGCCGAGAACTTCCACCGGCACCATGATCGGCCACAGCCACACCGGCACGCCGCCGGTAAGATGCTTCAGCCAGGCGCCGAAGCCGTTCTTGGCGATAGAGGCGATCTGTACGGTGAAGAAGGCGATGATCGCCAGACCCGCGGTAACGTTCAGGCTGCCCGTGGGGGAATGCCCGTACGGGACCATCCCGAGGAAGTTCATCGTGATGATGAAGAAGAAGAAGGTCAGGAAGATCGGCATCATCTTCTTGCCGTACTCGCCGGTGTTCGGCAGCACGATCTCATCCCTCACATACATGATAAGGGCTTCCATAGCATTGAAGATCCCCTTTACCGGGCGCACGCCGTTCTTCTTGTACCTGGCGGCCATCGGCACCATCACCAGGAAGAGAATCGCCATCGCCAGCCACTGGAAGAAGACCAGGCTGGTCACCGACATATCCAGCGCGGGGGCCTGCTCGGTCCCGGCGCGATAGATATGGTGATGCGTGTACTCGTAGCGGCCGGCGGCCTGCATCGACTCGATGCTCGAATAGACGTGCACCCCGTCATCGATCAGAATCACCGGCAACGGCAGATGCAGCGGCCCGATCTCCACCTCGCGGTGATCACCCAGCTTTGCCAGGAGCGTATTGAAGATGGCCCCGGTATCCCCCGCCTCCGGCGCAGCGCCATGCTCCCCGGCTGGCTCACCGGCGTGCTGATCGCCGGCAGGCTTGTCCGAGTGCTGTTCGCTGGTGCCGGGATGGTCACCGGCCTGCGCGATGAGAGGTAACGTTTCAGGATCTTGCATCAGTTGCTCCGATGTTCAACAGAGAGTGAGCGAAGGGAGGTTCCTCTATCGGCGCCCTGGCGGACCGGCCTGGTCCTGGGGTTGCGCCGGGAGAGCTCCCGCGTGGCATAGATGATCTCGGCGATCATGAACGCCACATAAAATCCCATCAGCGACAGCGACAGGGAGAGCGCATGATAACCATTGAGCAGCAGGATCGCCACGGCCAGCAGGATGAGCCCCATACGGACGCCCATGCCGCCGAACACGCCGATCATAAAGGTCTGATTGCTCTTATCGATCGTGTAGTCGAGGGTGATACAACCGACGATGATGTTGACCAGCGCGATGATGCCGGAGGCGACCACGGCGCGGATGACCTCGGCGCTCGACCACGCATACATCGGGTATGCAAGCAGGAGCGCCATCACAGTGGCAAGCAGAAGAACGGATTTGCAGAACTTGAAGCGCATTCGGTCGGAAGTAGACTTCTAGCGGACGTACACGATGGAATGCCGGTCACTGCCGGCCTGGCTTATCCCGTTTGCCAAGCTGTATCGTGGTTCTCACCACGCTGATCATCCCCCCTGTGGCCCCGAGTACCACCCCCGCGGCCAGAAGCCAGGGGGTTGTCCCGTATTTGCCGTCCAACCACCACCCCAGAGCCCCGAACGCGCTCATCGCCGCGGCAATCTGCAGCCCCATCCCCAGGTAGGGTCCAAGCTGCTGCATCGTCGATTGGCGGGGTTTCTTCTGGAAGCTCATGGTTCCTCCCGAATGGTCCGGATGGAACTCCGGGCCGCCGCCAACTCCCACTTTCACGGGTGTGCAAGGAGTGAGTTGTGCGCCGGAAAACTTATACAGTCAACAAACATAGCAAGCGGGAGACGATTACGGCAACGATTTCAGCGGCAAAACTTTGTATCTCCCTGAAAAAAGAGATTTCAAGCCTCCGGGAGAGTCAAGAGGTGCGGGAGCCGGAGGAATCAGGAGCACAGCGGCGCCCAGGCATCACGCCCCATCTTCGTTCTCCCCGGCTCCCGGACTTGTGGACTCCCATCCCCCAATGTTAAGAAATCTTGACCCCCCTTCCCCCCTCCGCAGTCTGGATAAAGCCGGGGCGCAATGTTAACTTGCATACCTGAGATCGAGGCGGAAGAGGCTATCTCCGGCGCCTGCCGGACCCCCTCTGCAAACCGGGCTCAGGTGCCCTCCTACAGTTCAAGTGATTACATGCCTAAAACGATTCTTGTCGTTGATGATGAAGAGGATATCCTCCAGCTCCTCCGCTACAACCTGGAGAAGGAAGGATATCTCGTCAAGACCGCAAATGACGGGGCCAAGGCGCTGGAGCTTGCCACCACGGCCCCGCTCGATCTGATCCTCCTGGACGTGATGATGCCGGAGGTGGATGGTTTCGAGGTCTGCCGGAAGCTCCGCGCCAACCCGCTGCATGCGGCAACGCCGATCATCTTCCTTACCGCGCGCGTGGGGGAGCTCGACCAGATCCTCGGGCTTGAGCTCGGTGCCGATGATTATATCCAGAAGCCGATCTCCCCGCGTGTGCTGGTGGCGCGCGTGAAATCGGTTCTGCGGCGCAGCGCCGAGGCGGTAAAAACCGAGACGATCGTGATGCCGGAGATGCTCAATGTGGGCGATCTGGAGATCAACCGCCAGAACTACACGGTGAAGGTGCGCGGCCGCGAGACGTTCTTCCCGAAAAAGGAGTTCGAACTGCTCGCCTTCCTGGCCTCCAACCGTGGCAAGGTCTTCTCCCGCGAGATACTCCTGAACAGGATCTGGGGAGAGAACGTCTATGTGGTGGATAGAACGGTCGATGTGCATATTTCCAAGATCCGCGAGAAGCTCGGCCATCAGTGCGAGCTGATCGAGACGGTAAAGGGCGTGGGCTACAGATTTGCCGATGGCAGATAGAGGAGAGTTGCCAGAGTAGAGATAAGTTCGTAGATCGTGGCTGGTAGCAGAAAGGCAGGGATGCGGGATGAGGCTCTCCGGCGATTTCTCCCCTTCCGTCTCTGCTGCCGGCTACAGCGGCCGCAGGCCCCGCGCATACTGCTCGCGCATACTGCTCGCGCATACTGCTGCCGGCGAACGCACAAGCGGCACGACGCGCCGCAAACGGCTCAGGGCTGCGCGCCCTCCATCAACTCATCCCCCACGCATGAATGGTTCAATTCGTCAGCGGGTCCGCTGGGTAACCACCCGGCTGCTGGGCATCGCGGTGGCCGCAATCGTCACGCTTCTGGTCCTTCACTACATTTTCGGCATCCCCCAATCCCCCGAGCAGGAGATCTGGCTTATCATCGTGGTGGCCTCCACGATCTTCGTGGTGGGATTTATGCGGGTGACCCGTTTCACCGAGAAGATCGCCGATCATGTGGACCGCATGACCGCCGTATCGCGCGAGATCTCCAGGGGGGACCTGGAACGGAAGATCGATACCGCGCAGATCCCGCTGGAGGAGCTGCGCGAGCTCGCCGAGGCCATCAACGCCATGTCCACCCGCGCCAAACACGATATCGCCGAGATGAAACGGCTGGAACGGGTGCGGAGCGAGTTTCTCGGCAACGTCTCGCACGAGCTTCGAACCCCCATCTTCTCGGTGCAGGGCTACCTGGAAACCCTGATCGATGGCGCCGTGGAAGATCCGGAGGTGCGCGATGATTTTCTCCACAAGGCCCATCAGAACGTCCTTCGCCTGCACTCCCTGCTGACCGATCTGATCGAGATCTCCCGCATCGAATCCGGAGAGATGAAGATGAGCTTCCGCTACTTCAACGCCGTGGAGTATTTCCGCGCCATCATCGACGAACTTCAGCCCACCGCCGAGATGGCCGATGTGCAGCTGGAGTTCCATATCGCCGGCTCCCCCAGGAACGGGAATATCTCCGTGCTCGGCGACCGCGACCGACTGAAACAGGCGGTGGTCAACCTGATCGAGAATGCCATCAAATACAATCATCCCGGCGGCGTGGTGAGCATAGAGCTGGAGCCGGGCGCCACCGAAGCGATCGTTCGTGTGCGCGATACCGGCATCGGCATCCCGAAAGAGGATCTGGGACGGATCTTCGAACGCTTCTACCGGGTGAACAAGGACCGCTCGCGGGCGGTGGGAGGAAGCGGCCTTGGGCTCGCCATCGTCAAGCATATCATCGAAGCCCATGGCTCCACCGTCCAGGTTGAATCGCAACTGGGAACCGGCACGACCTTCAGCTTCCGGCTGAAGCAGTAACCAGCCGGTCAAGGAGCTTATTTCCATTATTCCGGGAATATCCCTAGACTCCCGCAGTCTCGTTGGAGCTGCCACGGACGAAGGCGACTGCTTACTGACAGCAGGCCTCCCGTCGGCGGCCCCTCCTCGCTTCCAATCGAAAATCTGAAGGCAACTATATACTCCAGCGACCCTGAGTGGGCACTTCCAGAAGAATCCCACGGGAAGCCGCGAAGGCGAAAAGAAAGACCTCTTCTTTGCGCCTTCGCGGCTTTGCGTGATGCATCTGGCATGGTTGGGTCTATCAGGTATATAATCGAAAATCTGAAATCGTAAAATCTCCTCTCCCAATCGAAAATCCGAAGTTCGAAATCGAATATTCCGCCCCGATTATTCCCGGCACATCGGCCGGCGGAATAATGCTGGGCACAGGTGCCGCAGCCATCCCCGCTATCGCCGATGGAAGGCTGCGCCCATCGTATTTCGCAAGCCCGAATCTGCCGGAAGGGTTTGTGATACGCCATCGCTCGGCCGCACTGGAACTATGGGAATCAGGGGGATCGATCACCAGGATCATCCTCCGCGAGGGATATAGGGGGCTCATCGAAGAGACGATCGGCATCGGCTCCACGCTGGCGGAACTGGAGGAAAATGCCGGGATGCTGGAAATGGATGAGGATGAAACGATAACGCTCCCGGATATTCCCGGGATATCATTTACGATAGATACGGCCGGTACCGATCAGGAAAATCCCGGCGAAGCCCCTATCACCGCCATCGCAATTTTCCCCGCCGGCCGCTGGCGATAATCTCCTGCAAAACAGAGGGCGGCCAGCACGTATTCATAAGAATATCGGCTGGCCGCTGGTTATCGGCATATATCGTATATCATCGGCACTGCCGGCAGGCGCGGGTTATTCTCCCGGCAACGTCACGATCCGCTCCTCCCTGCTGGGCAATCCCGAGGAATTCACCGCAGCCACCTTGAAATGGTGATACAGCCTCTTGCCTCCGGAGGCCGTGGGCAGATCGTCGGGATAGGCGTATGACATCTCCGTATTCGTATCCGACTGCACCTGGTGTATGCTCTCCCAGTTGCCCCGCTCGTTCATCTTGAAAAGATGATACGCCGCATTATAGGTGGTCGGATTCCAGGTGAGCACCACATCGCTCAGCACACCGGGATATGCACCATCGTATGCTGCGGAAATCGCAGGCGCAGCCGGAGCAATTCCATCCACGATATTGGTAACGATCGTTTCCGACGGAAGCGATTCGATATACTCCTCCATCCCCCCCTCGTTGATGATCCGCCGCAACGCCGTCAGGCGATAATAGATCGGCTCGCCATAATGCGGAAGAGCGCCGGCAAACCAGTCGTGGACTATTCCGTCGGCGGGAAGAGGAACTTCCCCGGCCATCGTCATTGTCCGGATAGTGACGGCCTGTTCAGCGGCGTAGGCGCGGTAGATACGAATCCGTTCCACATGTTCGCTCGCCGGATAGGCTGCGATCTCGAAGGCGATCGCATCTCTGGTCTGGCCGAAATACGATCGGGGCCGGGCATGAACCGCCCGTATGCCGGGCGCCACCGAGGGATAGGTATTGATAAGGCGCACCGGCCCTATCATGCCGCTCCGCTGGCCGGAGACCATGGTATTGGAGAGTTCGCGCGCGCAATAGAAATAGATATTCCGCGAGGCGCCATCCAGGGAATAATCGGCGAAACGCACCTGCCGCCACTTCCGATGCTCCGCGTCGCCGGAAAGCTCCACTTCCCCCTCCTGGCGGCGCACCATCGGATAGGGATCGAACCCGGGGTCCGCATCCCGCAGGATGGAGCCATCGGCGGCCCTGAGCGCGGGTTTCAGGAGATCACCGTTCCGGTTCCGGATCACCGGGGCGTTCTGCGACGTCCGCAGGAGCGGGTCCTCGGCCACAAGATCGAAGAACACAGGACGCTCCGTCAGCGGCAGGAATGCCCCTTCGATGGCGATACGGATATATCGCTCCACATCGGCCGGCTTCCGGTGCCCGGTCTCCCCCGGAGGAACGGCGAACGGAGCAATGGTGGTACCCGGATTATCGAGATCCTCCGTGAAGAAATCGCTCCGGTCCGGATTCGGAAATCCGAACCCGCCATAGCGCCGGAATGTCCCGATATCCTCCGGCTCTGCGGTGGTCTCTTCGGTCTCGGTCTCCACGCCGAATAATGACCGCCACCGCGCGGCCAGAGACGAGTCGTCCCCCGCCGCCGGCAACTGGCCCAGGATCGATGCAACGGTCGTATCGCTATAGAGCGCCTGAAGCAGATCAAGCTCGCTGCTGCGGTAGAAGACCATCGCATAGGGATCGCGCAGCCCGCCGGAAAGGTCGCGCGCGGCGAAATACACATCGAAGGAATAGGTCGATTTTCCATAATAATCCGGCCGCGTTGCAACCAGCGGATTATCGGGGAGAGCCGGCACCTGCGGCACGATGATCCTGCGCGCCAGATGCGGGACCGGCAGCGTAAGCATGGAGCTATGGCAGAACGTAATGCCGCCGGCCGTATGGCACTCCGTGGTATCCACCGCACGCGCGGCGATAAATGTGGTGCGCGATTGCTCGCGCCCGGCCGGAAGCACCTCCGCCGCCAGATCGATACCGGCATCGCCAAGGCGCAGATAGGCTCGATACGATGGATGGAATTCCACCAGCGTGCCGGTTCCCGCAAGAGAGACGCCGCCACCGGACTGCTCGGCCACATGCAGCACCGTGGGAACGGCGGGGACGGAGGGATCGCCCGGCACTGTCTCGATCCGCACAACGTTCAGCGTGCGGATGGCGCCGGAGGTATCCTCTATCCGCACGCTTCCCCCATACCACTCGACCCGCTCCAGATGCTCCGATACTGCTGAACCGGCCCCCTCGGGATACTCATGATACGGCAGCAGCACGCCGGATGGATTCTGGAACGTGATGGTATAGGCCCCATCCACGGCAGCCGCAACGATGGCCGCTGGCTCGTAGATCCCTCCCACATGATCGATCACCTCACGCCCTGTAGCGGCGGGCACATGGCGCTCCACATGGTCGGAGAAGGAAACCAGAGGGATGCTGCAACCGGGAAGCGGCTTCCACCTGCCGGTATCGGCGAGATTCTCCACTACCAGAAACCGTTCCCCCTCCTTCGGCGCAACGTACGTCCTGCGCTCCCCGATATCCTCGGCGGTCATCTCCAGCGTAAACACGGCATACCCGTCGCCATCACGCGCCACATCGGCTATCACGAACTTCCCCGCTCCGGTAGCGAGCAGGCTTCCGGTGAAAAGATTTCCGGACACGTCATCGGAGGAGATCGCAGGCTCTATCACGAGCCCGCCCGGCGGATCGGTCTCCACGGAATAATCGGTATAACTCCGTGTCTGCACCTGCACACGGCGGGTGCCGTGAAGTTCGCGCACACGGGCTATCTCCCCCATCACCCGGGCCGGAGGAGAGCTGCGGAAAAAGAATTCGACGAGATCGGCTCGCCTGTAGGCGGCGTTCTGAATATGATTCCAATCGAACGTCACACGCGTTGTGCCGCCGAGATCATCCAGATGCGCGGCCTCGTAGGCGGAAATAAATATGCGCGGATATTCCTCCTGAATATGATGCGCTGTCAGATTCAGCGGGGGCTTGATGGTATTCCGTTTCGGGAACTGGGTGGTCACCGGCTCCGGATGAATATTCACCTCCGAGGCGCGCGAAAACCAGTTGATGCCATACAGGCCATAGTTGAAGGTTCCCTCCACCCTCGCAAGCTTTGCCTGATAGACCAGCGGATCGGGGTCCTCCTGAGGTTTGACCAGATGGTGGATGAAAAACGGCCCATCGTCACTGGTGGTTTCCGGAATCCCGATGGTCTCGGGATAATGCTCCGGCGAGGCATCGGCATAGGGATTATAATCATCCCGCTCGTACCCCCCGGCATCATTGCTTATCTCCGGCCAGACCCGTTCGTATTCGCTGCCGTTCAGGCGATGCAGGGTCACCCCGTAGAACAATGGCCGGGTATGCTCCATGCGGCTGAACTCTTCATCCCCTTCGAAAAACGGCGTCGAAGCCGGAAGATCGAATACCAGGGCATCCTTGTGCAGCCGGATGAAACGGGCGCCGCCATAGGGGGTATATCCCTCCTGGTCGGTCATCGGAGCCGAATCGGCATCGAACGCGGGAAGACCGAACTCGATGGCGGCCGGATCTGTGCCGGTTGCAAGGCTTGGCCCCACCGGCAGACGATGATCGGTCTGGGCCGTGGGAAGGGTGAGATACAGATGCTTTCCCGACGGCGCCTGCACCCGTCCACGTCGTGGTGCCACGATATATTCCGCCGCATAGATATACCGCTGCCCCGATCCTCCGGGAAGGGATGGAATGCTCCAATCGATATACCCGAGGCCGAGCATCCGGGCCACATGATAATCCTGCGCGGCGAGATTCAGGATCTGAAGCAGGCTCAGACGGATCTCCGCCTGATCGCCGGTGAATGATTGCAGCTTCGAACGCCGCTGCACGTAGGGATCGGCATTGCCGGGGATGCTGCTCTTTTCGAGATATTCCTGAACGGCGAAGGCCAGCGAATCCTCGGGATCGCGCTCGTAATCCTGGCAGGCATATTCGGGATTGGAATGAGGCGCGGGATTTCGATCCCAGCGATCCCGGTAATTGCAGACGTTCACCCGTCCCCGCCCGCTTGCGTCGGCCGGATCGTTCTGATATTTCGGCCAGGATTTATGCACCGTGAAATGCTCTCGATCCTCCAGGCGCTTGTAGACCTCGTCACGATCGAGCGAAAGAGAAAATTCCCCTACCTCCTCCCAGCCATATCTTCTACTGATTCCCCAGTAATAATCGCTGTAGGTCTGTATTGAGATGGTGGCCGGAGAGCAGTCGGTCCAGCGCAGCCGCGCATACTGTACTCCCTCGTTGATGACACGATGAGGCGATGCATTGCCATGAAAGGCCCTTCTCCCCGAAATGATACCGCGGTCATCCCCGGCAGCCATTCCACCGGAAACGGTCTCCACCTCCAGCAGCGGATCGGCCCCGGCAGCGGCCACCGTGACATCCAGAACGAACAGCGTTTTATCGATCGGCTGCACATCGAGCACACCGGTATAATGGCTGAGAATATACTGGACATCGCCCTGGATATTCTGCGGATCGTCATGATCGGTATCGTCGTACAGATCGGGATCGGCGAAGCGGAGCATGATGGCCGTGGCCGATACATCCGGGAACGTCGGATCGGACGGGATTGGAGCGAACTCCCACAAGACCGGTGCACCGGCGGCCTTGTAGACCCGTACCGGGCGCATGGCGGTCAGGTCCAGCAGTACCGGAAATGCCGCAACCAATTCATCGTATGGCGTTCGATAAAGGCGCACCACATCATCCGGACGATTATATCCATAATCGGCGGGATAGGGTCCGTAGGGAGCGGCCAGATCCCCTTTCGGCAGATGCCCCGCCAGCCCCTCCAGCAGCGCCCAGCGAAGATGGATGCCCGGCACCGACCCATCGGCACCGGTAGATCCCGCAGCCTGGATATACAGGTGCGGCGACTGCACCATCGTGCTCGCCGCATCCCCCTGCCCGCCGCATGGATCGAGCCCGGCGTCCTGCAATGCTCCCCGCAGCAGGGCCAGAGCAGCGCGAAGGCTCTGCTGGTATCCGGCCAGCAGCGTCACAAGCCCCGGCGAGGGCTCCGGTGCGCTTATCCCGTACAATGCGAAGAAGAGCCTGATAACAGCCAGCTTGCCGCAGGAGGAATTCACACAATCGAGATCGCCCAGCCCCACGCCGAGCGCCGCCGCCTGTGTGGTGATAACCGGATAGAGCACATCGATCCGGATCTCCATCTGGGAGAAACGCCCCTTCACCGCTGTCAATCCGTCGAGAACGCTCTTCGGCATGCTCCGCAACTGCTCGCAGGTCCGGCAGATGCAATCGAGCATCTCCATCCAGCTCCCGCGGAAGGCCCGCATCGGCGCGGGCGGTTCCCCGGCTCGCTCTGGAAATACTCTTCCATATTCCGCCGCCTGTTCCCGGAGAATGGCGAAGATGAACCGGGCCAGCAGGCGGTGCGATGCCGTAAGCTCGCCGGGACGGGAAAGGTCAACCCCGAGCAGGCCCAGCACGGAGCCGAGCCGCACGCAGAAATTATTTCCCGAAGGGAGAGTCCATGCCAGCCGGAGTTGCGAGGCGATATCCTGGAGTTCGTCCGAGAGATTGGCGAGCAGCCCGGCGGCAACCGCCACGGGAGCATCCAGCGGATCGGCATCCCCATTGCAGAACCGGGCGCTGATCTCCGCTATCTCCCCCAGCATGTCGCACTCCGGCTCCATCCGCCCGCAACCGGTTATGCCTTCGGCGTCGAGCGCCATCAGGAACGTGGCGTACGCTCCCCTGAACTCCAGCAGCAGCGCGGCCAGCGGCTCCTCCAGCTCCCGGCTCCAGCGCGCCGACCAGGGCGCACAGAGACGATACATCCCCTTGAGCGCCACTAGAAGTTTCCACGAACTCTCACCGAACGCCGCCGGAGGTACCGGGCTGGAAGCGGGAGGATCGAGCGGGCCATCGGTATAGAGCGCATCATACAGCCCGGTGATCGAGTCACCGAACAGAGAATCGGCCGTCGCGGCAAGAGCCGGTGAAACCCGGTCTCCCCGAAGAAGGATATCGGCAAGACATTCCAGCATTCCCTTCCACTCGTCGCACTCGGTACGGCAGCTGAACAGCCCCGCCACCGCAAGCAGGCCGTTCAACTGCGCCATCTTCTGCTGCATCGACTCATAAAAGAGATCCAGTTCGTACGGCGATATCCCCTGATAATTCAGCGTATCGCACCGAAGGCCGATGGCCGCCAGCAGAACCAGAGCATCATGTACCACAAGGCAGCACGATTCCGTTGCGGCGAAACCGAGATCGACCGGCAACTGGAGCGATTCGGAAATATCCCGCAGAGTGGGGTGCAGTGCGAGCAATTGCGGGCATACTTCATTTTCGATAAATGTGCGGATGCTCCCTGCCTCCGGGGTATCATACCAGACCGGGTTGGCCTGCTCGTTGCAGATCCGGCAGAGACAGATAAAGATTTCCAGCCAGCGATCCACCAGATCATCGCACTCCCCTGCCGGGCAGAGGATGGGGCGGTTCTCCGCAACAGGAGCATACAGCTCCACCTGGGCGCGCAATGCCTCGAAGAAGCAATCGATCCGGTAGCGGGTCTCCACCGGGAGTTTCCCGGTATCGGCGGAAGCCGGCGCCAGCACCAGCAGCGTAAAATCGAGCAACTCGCAGAGATCGCTCCCATCGGGAATCGTTACCGACAACGGATTGAACCCAAGCTGGAGGATGATCGCCGGAAGCTCATCGGAAAACTCCTGCAACAGGCCGGCGATGGCGGTGATAGCGGGAGATGAGGCATCATACTCCTCCCGGCAGAGCAGACGGTGAAATGCCACGATCCTGGCAAACCGGTCGCACTGCATATCTGCATCATCGCAGTGCACGGTTTCAAGGATGGTCATATCGGTCATCAATTCCTGATAGGCCTCCCGGAACGGAATCAGCCATGCTTCCAGCGCGCCCAGCTGCGCGGGGTCCAGCGATATGCCGCAGACGCAATGCCCGGCAAGGCGGTCCAGGACGCTCCGGACCTTGTAGCAGATGCGGTCGATGCTCCCGCCGGGAACAGGCGCCGGCAGCGTGGGGAACAGCGGATCGAACACCTCATCCAGAGGGGAATCCTCCTGTGGCTCCTCCCCGCCGAATAATTCGATGATTCTGGTTATCACCTCAGGATGATATCTCTCCAGCCATACTCTTTTGTCGCACAGGCGGGCCAGGCAATCGAGCATCGCAAGCCAGTCGATGCAGTTATAACCGGGCTGCGGGGTACAGAGAGCAGGATAGCGGAGGAGAAAAGCGGTGTGCGCGCTTCGGAGCCCACCGAGCTGGTACTCCAGCCTCATCTTGCGGATAGGATCGGCCTCCTCCAACTCGCAGATCGCATCTATATACTCCTGGATCGCCTCCAGCCGGCTGCACATCGCGCCGACGCCCAGCCGTACCGCGGGAAGTTCATATTCCGACGGAATATCGAGCACCAGCCAGTAGAGATAATCGATGTGATTATAATATTCATCCAGAAAATATTCCAGCACCGATGGATGCAGGATATCGGCCTGATCGCACACGCGGCGCAGACAGGCGAGGATCTCCTTCATATCGGGACAGAAATCGGGATCGAGCAGGAGAGTTTCCGCACAGATATCGGGATATTCATCCTTCAGTTCATCGAGCGCATCCTGAAGCCCGGCCAGATAGCCATCGATATGGAGCTTGAGTATCGGGTCGATAACTCCCTCGGAGCAGATCGCGGAAAACGCCGTATGGAGATAGCCGATGCGATAGCAAAGCTCGCCGATACCGGCCGGTGCATCCGACAAGGGAGTATCGCTGACGATATGATAGAGATGCCTGACCGGAATAAAGAGGAGGCCGAAGAATGCCGAGCGCAGATCGGGAAGCATTTCACGCCTGCCGTCGCAGATCCGCTTCAGGCAGCCGAGCAGATCGAGCCAGTCATCGCAGAATTCCGGACCGACCGGGATCTCATCCTTGCAGAGATCTCCGTTGCGTGCGATGAAGCCATCCATGGCACTTTCGAACTGGAGCAGCAGCGCTTCGAGCGCATCGCGCCTGTCCGCACCTCCAGGGAGCAGGTTATCCGGGCAGATATATTTTTCGATGCCCGATGCAGCCAGCCCCGCCCGTACGCAAAGGGATTCGATTCCCGGAAGGAAGGTTCCTCCAAGAAACATCAGGCTTTGCTGCAACGATGCCACCAGATCCTCGAACGTGGTTACGATATCATCGACTACCCCCTGCGGCAGCTGTGCGCGCAGATCGCAGAGCTTGCGGATGCAGGAGAGAATTTCGAGCCAGCGATCGCACAATTCCTCCAGCGTGGGCTCGCAAAGGGTAATTCCCTCCATGGACTCGCTGGAGATCAGCGATTCATATCTCTGCTGGAGCAGGGGATAATAATATTCGATATTCCCGAGTGATCCCGATCCGCCGTATCCGCAACGGCGGCACCAGTACTCGAAAAACGCCGCGATATAACGGACCTTCTCGTAATGATCGGTGCGGTTCTGATCCAGCAACGTCCCTATCCCCTCGTTCTGCGCAATCGCGATGACCTCCCAGAAGAGAGCATTGATATGGGGCAGGAGATCGACATCGTATTGATTCACCGCAGCGCCCGGCAGTGTGGAACGCCGTGCATTGAACGCGCAGAGGCATCGCAGAAGATCGTGCCATTTGATGCAGACCGGCGTGGCAGGGGGCTCTATTTCGGGCTTCTTCACGGCCTCCCCGAGATATGCGATGCCCCTCTCGACGAAATTCGCCGAGAATTGATTTATCTGGTACCTGCGGCGCCATGTCAGCTGGCTCCAGCGATCGACCGCGGCCGTGGTGACATCCAGGGCATAATCCAGCCGCTGGAACAGTGTGGAGACCGAAGGCTGGTAATTCAGCACAAGGCTGCTCTGCACCGCATTGAAGACCGGAAGCGAAGCCACCAGCAGCGTATCGAGCGATTGAACGGAAGCGAGCTGATTAAACGAGGTGTGATCCTTCCCCGCACAGAGCCATTTATAATAGACCGATCGCTCGTGATATCCGCCGCAATACCAGCCGGCCTCATCACACGGAGCCTCGCACTCCCAGACGGTGGCCTCGAACGTCAGGCGTATGGTGGCGGATGGCCCGGTCATGGCACCAACCGGAACATCCAGATAATAGGGGCCCTGGTTGGTGGTGCTTACCTGGAACGCGGTCGAGCCGGAACCGGTTCCGCCGAACTGGGGGCTCATGGCCTGAACGGAAACGTTTACAGGCATCATCGTCCAGGTTCCATTCGGAATCTCCTTGCCGGCCAGCAGCTCATCCCGGTCGGTCCCTCCTCCATAAGGGATCTGAACCTGCAGGACGGTGGTATCTCCGGCGGCCTGGATCGTAATAGTAAAATTTCCTCCGATAAAACTCCCGAAGTGGGCAACCCGGGTTAGCGATAACAAGGCGATCTGCTGATTCATAATGAATGCAATTCTATTGAATAATTATTCCGGCAATATTTTGCGGTATGAGGCGGTGATTTCCCGGCTACGAATCCACCGGCGCCGGCGCCCATCGGAAGATCTATCCCGATGGGCGCCTCCGGCACCGGCAGAGCGATCGATGCATCCCGGTAGAACCCGGGATCAGGTGATTATTCGATTGTGATGGCGATCGGGATTTCCAGCGTTATCTCCTCCTGCACGCCCCCCGTCTCCACGGTTTCGGTAGCGAACCGGTATCCTATACCATCGAACCGGAGATAGCGGAACTTCAATTCCAGATCCCAGGGCCCGCTGCCGGCGGGCTCTCCAAGGAGGAGGACGCTCGTACAGTCGGTTGAGAAGAGCACAACCGGGCTGGCAATTCCGGAGACCGAAAGAGAATCGCCCAGTACCTTGCCGAAATCCTCCGGTGCAATCCCCTCCGGAACCGTTCGCGGCACCTTCGGGTCGTTCAGAGGTTCGGGGCTCCGTACCAGCAGGCCGATCACATCATCCCCGCTTCTCAGCACATTTACCTCGGTGGTTGCCGGGGCGGGGATATCGCGCAGCCGCAGAAGGCCATCGGCGATGCGATCGAACCCGGATGCGTACTCGCGGCGGAGCCGGAGCACCGACTCCAGCACCACCGGATCGGAAGGCTCCGAGTCGTTCAGGAGATGGCCCAGAACCGCCGCACCCGTGGCCGGGAGATAGACCGGAATATCATAGAGAGCACGCTCCGATCCGGAAACGCCGTCCAGCATCCAGGTCTCGATATGTTCCCGGAAACTCCGGTAGCGCGAGGTCTGGAAGACATAGTTATGGACCTCACGCCCCACATCAGGAGCGCCCCCGGCACCGAACATCGCCTCGAATATCGCGGTATAGAGTTTTCGTGGTTGCAGCGACACGATATTCACCGCCGTCATCCGTGCCGGCGGCCCGCTCTCCTCCACCGGGGTGATGGTGATGCAACCGGCTCCATCGGCCATGCCATTGGCGACGATATTCTTGAATTTCCTGATATGCCTGCCGATGACCGGCCTCGGATCGCGGTCCCATTCCGGCGCCTCGATCACGATATCCCCATTGCTTCCATCGGAAGCGGGGTCCTTGATGGTGATTCGCATTCCCGACCTGACGGCCGCCAGCCCGGTCTGCGGGTGCGGGCTCCATCCGCTGAACATCGAATTCACATAATCATGCACGTAGAACAGAAGGAGCTGCACGTCGTGATAATACAGCGGCTTGGCCCCCGATAATGCCCCATCGGCATTCGGATAGGAATTAGCATAATTGATGTAGTGTTTTAAATCGGCGTATTTATACTCCGCTTCCCTGTCGGCCCTGAGCAGATCGAGATACTCCTTCCGGTAGCTTGCGTCATCGCTCCCGTTTCCGGTCTGATGGAAATGCCCCACCCCTCCGGCAGTCCGGAATCCGAACGTATGGAAGCGGGTATAGACCTCCTCCCCGCTCCTGCGGCCATCCGAAAGAACATCCCGAACCCACTCCACGGTCTCTATCTGAACCGCATAGGTGGTATCGGGACGCCAGACCGGCTGCGTGAGGGTATTGAGCGATATCGCCATGGTGCGCGCCTCCTCGGCGATAACTTCCGGATCGGGGAGATTCACGTTGTACTGATAATCCTCCGGTTCGTGCCAGCAGACCGCATGCAGATAGGTACCGCACGGCTCAATTCCGGTGAGAGGAATTTCGGATTTATAATTATCCAGCAGACCAATAGCAGCATTGATCCCGGCCAGCTCGCGCGCGGTGCGGCGATATTCCGGGCCATCCACGGCGGAAACCGCGAGCACATCCTCCAGCGTTTCCTTCGTGTCGGAAAGAGATTGCAGGCGCACGTCCAGTTCCGCCAGCACCGGTCCCCATTCGAGAAGATCACCGGAATCGCAGCCGTATTCCGGCTCGATGATGATCCGGTCGATGGCGACATCGGCATTATCATAGATCACCTCGTCGAGCAGATCCAGGCGGGCGACCGTTTCCCGCTTCATCAGCGGATCATACGGCTTATCGGTGGCGCAGGCAGTGTAGCGCGCGCCGTCCAGAGCGGGATCGAGATAGACCGATTCCAGTTCATCCTGGTTGGTGAACCATGGAAGCGTACCGGGAGACTCCAGGCCCGCATAATCAAGACTTTGAATGGCGATGAAGTTCCTGATAAGGGCCGCTCGGCGGCAACGATCGCTCGTGCTGCGATTGCGCTCCATCGGCAGCCCGAGCATATCGGCAAGGAGGAGCGCTTCGCGATAGAGTTCCTCGATCGCCCCGCCGAGATAGGTTTCCACCGCCGTATAGATCTGGCCGGGAAGATACCAGCGATAGGAGCAGATCTTTTCGAGACAGGAGAGATCCGCCAGCCAGCGGGATGCGGTTTCCGCACAGCTTCCGGAGGGAATGGCCGGGGCCGAAGTAATGGCATCATCGATCGCCTCCTGCATCGCATCGCAGAACCGCCGCATCTCCGCAAGAACACGAAGCGGCAGCGCGCCCTCCGCCCCGTACGCGATAACCAGCGTGCGAACCACGTTGCCGAACACTCCGCAGAAATCGTATGCCGCTCCCTGCACCGGCACAGGGTCGATATTCAGAACCGATGTAATATCCGCCAGCATCTCGCCGGCATCGGCCACCAGCGCGAGAATTTCCGGCGGGGGCCAGGGAATCCCGATGGGAGGCACCATGCAGAGCAGGCGATGGAATTCCACCAGCTGCTCGCGCCGGTGCGGGCTTCTCATCCCGTTGATGTGACAGACGTTCACCCCTTCGTAGTCCGGCAGCGCGATTATTCTCGAAAAAAGCAGACGTAATTGTTCCAGATAGGGAGCAAGCGCCTGTTCCTTGTTCGTAGGGATATCATCCCCTTGCAGGCAATATTCATAGAAGAATTTCAGCACCCCTTCGATTTCCAGAAGGAGCAGATCGCTTCCCGCCGGAACGAGAACAGGCTCGGTGGGAGTAAAGCCCAGCGCGATACGGTAGATCGAATCGACGATATCGCCCAGTTCCTCCCCACCGATCTGATTGCGAATCCCGGCGGGATATTCGCTCTGGCGCAGGCGAAGGCCGCGCAGACATTCGAACAGTCCGCCCCACTCCCCGCAGTACCCGCCCAGCGGCCCCTGGCAGAGAGTATAGCCGGAGAGCGCCTGCTCCACCTGGGTGTAGAGCTGATCGAACGCTGTGAAAGCGGTATCCAGCCGCGCTTTAACGCCCGCCGGCATCGTTATGGAGCACCCGGTTAGAAAGGAGGTAAAGAAGTTGGTGAGCCCGGCAACACGATCCTCCAGCCTCTCCGGCATCCGCGAGCCATACAGAAGCATTCTGCGTCCGCCGGTTACGGCCCCGGTATGGAGCAGCGCGGTGATATTCCCGAATAACGTCCCGAGTTCCTCATCAAGGTTCCCGGCCACCGGTTCCAGGGCTTCCGGCGAGCGCGAGCAGATGGCGCAGAGGCAGGCGAAGATGGCGTTCCATTTTTCCGCGAACGCATCGGCCTCCTGATCCGGCGCCGGTGCAGGAAGCTCCAGGGTCTCCCTCCTGTACTGCGTAACCAGCGCTCCAAGCTTCTCATGAAATTCCACGACGGAGCGACGCAGCGAAAACGGCAGCTCATCGAGAACCGAGAGAGCCACCACCAGCGGTTCCAGCGCGGCACGAAGGTTCGCACAAAAATCGCCGGAGTTCCCGGCCGGCATATCCCATCCGAATGATTCCAGCAGGGCATCGCGCGCCGGTTCGAACTCATCAAGAAGCGTTTCAATTCCGGTGACGGCTGCAGCGCCGGTATGCAAGGTGCCCGTACAGAACAGCCGTGCGATCTCCGCCAGACCGGCAGCGCCGGTGCATGACGGGAGGATGCAGTTCCCGGCCCACGCCTGGTTCATCAGCGCGCGCACGGCAATGGCCCCCTCTTCCAGCGTCTGGTAGTACGGGGAGAGAATGCCCGGAATAATGCCGCCGGAGAGCTCCTGATAATCGAGAGAAACCAGCGCGATGAAGCCGGCAACCGCACGAAGCTGATCGCAGGTGTCGCGGAGATCGGTGCGCGCCGAGAGTCCGCTTCCATACCAGTGCTCCCCGGCCAGCCGGTTGTACAACTGGCCGATGGCCGGATCGATCATAACGGCAATGCTCTCATCGATATATCCCGGCAGGTTTCCCCGCGCATCGCAGAGCGTCCCGAGACAGGCGATGAGATCACCCCACTGCTCGTAGAACAGATCCGCCCCCCCGTCGGGCGGCTGCCCTGCTCCCTCCGGCAGCCTGAGAAATGCCTCCACGGAGGTCTGCACATCCCGATAGAATCGCTCCACCGACGAGCGGAACACCGCCGGAATAGGGATACCGCCGGTATAGCCGACGATGATGACTCGCAGCATCTCCCGAAGCCTGTCGCAGAACGTCGCCGGCTCCTCTTCCGGAGGCACCTCCAGCCCCATGACCTGGCGCAGATAGGTGTGCACGGTTCCATAGACTCCATCCATCAATTCCGCGATGGCAACCACCGGCCCGGCCGTTTCGGCGGGAAGTTGCGGGCCTTCGCAGAGCGCACGGATAAATCCCGGCATGGCGCGGAGCCTGGAGAGGATTTCATCCGATGATTCCTCCGCCGTCACTATTTCCCAGCTATCGGCACCGTCGCCGGAAGAAGTGCCTCCCTGTTGCTCATCATTTCCCGGCACGTAGGCATATCCACGGTAATAGGAGATCGTGACATTCTCCGCCAGTGTGGAAAGCCTGAGCGCAACGCTGTTGACAGGCTGCGGAAAACGGAGTTCGATGCGATCATTCCGCTTCAGCATCAGCGAGCGCGGCAGACCGAATATATTCGGCAGTGCCACTACTTCGGCATTCCCGGAGGTGACCGTCAGAGCCAGTTTACGATCGAAGATTTCCTCGTTCGCCGGGTACAGCGTAGCAAGGGGAACCTCGCTCCAGTCCAGACAGCTCATGGGACGAGGCTCCTCCGGGCAGATAAGGTAGGCGGGCGGAAAATCGGATTCCGTGGGAGAGAGCGTTGCGTTCCGGTCGAACGGCGTACGGCCCAGAATGCGGAGCGTGGTGTGCTTCCCCCCCAGAGTGGCCTGCCAGGCGCCATAACGAAGCACGGTGGCGAGCGTGGCCTCCGGCGACGGGTCCTGCGCATCCTCCAGTATCCGGAGAAGCGGCGTATTCAACTGCTCCATCCGGTACGGCTCCCAGGCACTGCCGGTCCAGTAGAACAGCGAAACGTTGCGCACCTTGTAGGTATGCTCGATCTGGTTGGAACGCCCTCGTTGCGGCGGAACCAGTTCGCTGCAAACTCCCCCGGACATCGGAGGAACGAATTTCCGCATCGACTCGCTCCCGGCCACCGGAAGCACTCCCTTTGCGAACTCCACATCGATATACGTGTCGAGCGGGACGATGAAATCGCCGAAATCACCGATCCAGCTATCGGCACCGGTCTGCCCGGGAGCCGGAAGCGATGAATCCTCGGTCCTGATATCAACCGGATGATCGCGATTCACATAATTCAGCAGGAAGGGCTCCTGCGACATCATATTCACCCCCTTCACCGGGAACGTGGCCGCGCTCCTGTAGGCTTCGAGCGAAGGATATTTTCCGGCGTCGATGCTGCCGATCGGCCGCCTGTCCGGCAGTTCATGGAAACGCCAGCTCAGGTTTACGTTGACATCGATATCACCGAACGGCCAGGGGAGATCCAGACCGAGCTGAAACCCTCCGCTGATGATGAATGGTTGCGGAGCCTCGGCCGCGAGCATTGCCTTGGCGAGCAGACGGAACCCGATGCCGAACACCTTCAGTTCGGCGTAGCCCATCAGGCGCACCCAGCCTCCGAGCTGTACCGGCTTGAAGCTGACGCGCCCTCCTACCTCCAGACTGGCCCCCAGCCCGACCACGGCAATACCGCAATCCTGCTTGTACTCCCAGTCCACGCCGGCACCGGCCTTGATCCCGGAAGCCGCGAGCATGAAATACGCATGGGCGTTGAAGAGCTTCAGCAGTGTGGCCTCGATTCGTGCGCTCTGCGGCTCATCACGTCCGATATAGATATACCATGCCGAGCTTTTACCGAAGAAATAGGCCATCTCCAGGCTGGCCTGCAACGCCAGAATTTCCCCGCCGGGGTCCGGGATATTCACATTTGCACCGAAATTGGCGCTGATGCTGTCGCCGGGTGCCAGCGTGATGATGGCGTAGAACGGAGGATCGGCATCCTGGTCAAGGCCGAGCCGGCGGCTCATGATAGCGGCCTGGCCTTCCAGGAGATACGCCTCCGGAATCGAGAGCATGAAATAAAGCTTGCTGGAAAATGCCTGGCCCTGATCTCCCAGCGTGGCGATTGATGCCCCGGCACCGACGGAGATTCCTTCCTCCTCCCTGAATTTCGTGATGCCGATTCCGCGGGGATCTTTCTTATAGAATTCCCACCAGGTGGCTTCGTCGGAAACTCCTGCGGCGGATTTGGAGAGCACATAGCGGTTGCCGAACGTCCCCTGAAATCCGTAGATGCCGAGCCCCGTACTGCCGATGGCGACCGGAGTGGAAAGGTTCATATGCGTATCGACCAGGAAAGCGCCGGTGGCCGGAACGATCCGCATGGAGGCGCCTCCCCCCATATCGATCTTCGGCAGCATAAAGTCGATCCCGCCGGCATATTCGGTATAGGCGGGCGAGGCGGCCAGATTTTCTGGCGACGATGGAGCTTCGGGATCACCCGGATGTTCAGGATTTTTCACCGACACGAACCCATGCAGCAGAAGCGAGGCGGTTTGCTCCGAGGCATCCCCCGGTATCGTAAGATCGATATGGATGGCCTCTACCCGAAGGAACGTATGAAGCTCTCCGCCATCGACCGTGAAATAGAATTTCACCCCGCGCCCCCGTGCATCGATGCCGCCGAGGCCGGTCTTGATGCCCCCGTCGAACCCGAAATACATGTAGCGGCGCCCCACGCCATCCCACTGCTGCTGATAAGCCCCCAGATGAAGCGACGTGACCGACATCGCAACCGGCCCCATATTCAAGGCGACCGCCGCCGGCAGAATAACGTTGCCTCCATCCAGCTCGATCGTTCCGTCGGACCAGATCACCAGCCTGTTGATCTCGATCGGCTGGGTGATAAATCGTGTGCCGATACCGGGAATTTCGGCGATGATGTCGAGCGTACCGGAGGTCTCGACGAAATATCGGCTCTCACGCTTGCCAAGCCGGAGCCGCTCGATCGTATAGGCCAGAATTTCCGGTATAGCCAATTCCTCGTGCAGACCGCTTGCAGAGGCGCTGAACTCGAACCCGCCATCCGTGAGAGTGACGGAGACCGGGACTTCCACCGCCCCTCCGGCTTCATTCTCCCACCCCGGTATCACCAGCGTCCCCTCGATTTTCGACCCCACCACGGCCCCCTGCTGAAAAGAGATATCGAAACGGGTCAGCCGGACGATGAATCCATCATCCCCGCCGAATCGCGCCTCCAGCACATCGTATGTGGTCCCTCCGGAGGTCACTCCTTCCAGACCGATAGTGCCGGAGAGCCCACCGGTTCCGATGATGAGATTGCGTCCCACCAGCCGTGCTCTTGCCCCTTCGCTCCCGAGAACATTCCAGAGCGAAGACGGAAGACCGATGGAAGCCTCTTCCACAAAAACCCCGACAAAATCTCTCGTCCGGCCGTCCCGATCGATCTCCGGAAGATTTGAGTTTCGGCTGAGATCGAGCTTCGCATCGGTAAAGCCGATGGTCAGCCCGGTATTTCCGATCTGCGCGGTAGGATATTCCTCCGGGAAGGTCACGGTCAGCGAATCGCCGAACCCGAATCCTCCGGTTGTGCTGAACTGCACCTCGCCGGCATCGAACACGAAGGTGGTTTTTACGCTTCCATCGCTTATCACTTCGCCGGTAGCCGCGCTGATCGGTTTGAGGATATTCGGCGAGACCTCCACCCCGGCGCTCAGATATGCCGAAGCAAAAACCGTGGGAATGAATAGATCCTTGATCCGGTCAACCGGCGACGAACCGAGCCTCCGTTCAAACAGCCGATTGACGTTGGCAAGGGTCTGATCCCCGTTTGCATCCTGGACGGAGACCTCGAACACGGCCTGCACCGGAGATATCCCCTCGGCAGTGAGATAGGGGTTGGATTTCAGCGCCGCAGCCAGATTGGCGATCTTCTCGGCGTGGGTGCTCCCGGAGGGGTTCTGTACGGCATTTCCACCGGAAAGAGAATAATGGGAATTGATCTTATCTACATAACGGGGGATGGAATCAGCCTCGAATAGAAGGATCACATCATCGAGCAGTTGTTC
This sequence comes from Candidatus Kapaibacteriota bacterium, assembly GCA_048594725.1. GTDB lineage: Bacteria > Bacteroidota > Ignavibacteria > OLB7 > OLB7 > JAFDZV01. The sequence continues at coordinate 2,622 of JBMDXA010000199.1, read as the reverse complement.
CTCGCCGAGCCCCAGAATATTCAGAGCCAGATCGAATATCGGTCCTCCCTGCAACGAAAACCGTTCCAGCGAACCGGCGCTCAGATATCGGAGAATCGGCAGGCTGTAGCTGACGGTCATCTCGATATCGGTCCCGCCCCCTACGGCATTCTCATCGAAGGTAGGATTCGCCACGAGCGAAAGCCCGCTTCCGAGGATATCGAAGCGATATTTCCCGAGCAGATGTAGCACCACATTGTAGGCTTTTGCATCGGCTCCGGAACTCATTATCTGAAGATCCTTGATAAATATTCCGTCGAGAAGAGCATCGACCCCTTCACGAACAAATGACAACGCTTCCGGAATATCCTCCGGATCGATAAGCGTCTTGATGCTTGGATAAAATGTGTTTGCGGTCATAGTGATGAAGGATTATACATAGTGATTCTGTAAGGATGATCGCAGTGATAAGATTGCAGTGGTATCGAACGAAAAGCGCGCGCCAGGGTCACGGAAGGTCCCGCCATGACAATGTATCTACTGATGCTGTTGCTGCCGATGGTGGCGATAGATCCAATGCCCATGATGGGCGGCATAAACTGCCGGGGGACGATCCCTCCGGCAGTATGATCTGCACAGATATTTCGGGAAGCTACGGCCCGAGGTGAATGCCTGTCATCTTCTCATCATGGTGGTTCTCGATAACGTTGATACGTAAAAAGCGGGGGCCGGAACCACCTCATTGCCGAAATGCATATGCAGTTTCAGAACTATTGCCCCTCCGGACGTTCCGGCCCTCGCTCAGGGGAGTTCCGGTGCGTCGTACCCATCTCTCGACAAACTGACCCCCTCCACTCTGACCTGGCGCCGGAGGTTATCACTGCCAAGGCGAATCATGGCAGTGGCAGGCTGTCCGCTTCCCCCCTTCAATCGAAAGCATACCTTGAACTCGTGCCCCTGATTGAGAAATGCCTCCATGTCACCATCGAACTCCTCTTCGATGACTCTCGATTGATATTCCAGGGCTACGGCTCCGCCGGCCGGAATCAGAATTCGCGTGCAGGAACCATAGATCAATTCCGATGGAACCCCTGTAAAACTCGAATAGGAATTTCCAGTATAGGCGCTATCAAGTATCATGGGACGGGAAGAGCGATTCCGCAGCTTTATCAGGCCGATAACGGAGAGCCCTGTCCCGTAAGGACTTTTAGGCGAACCTCCACGAACGACATATTCAAATCTGTCGGTGGTGATCTCAAGAGAATCGGCAACTCCGGTACTCCCCTCTGAAACGTAAGGTACAGGAGAGGAGGAACCGGTAATTGCGATAACGTTTTGCAAAGCCATCGAGATCGCAGAGCTCATAGAGGCGGCCATCCCGCAGGCCAACCAGAAGACTTCTCCCCGGCGGGATTCGAAGCCCTCCATCCCTCCCCTGCCACACGAACGGTATCCGCCATCCGCCGCTGGACTGCACGGCCATCAGATCCAGAGGGAAACTGAACGGATTATGGATTTCGGTGCTATACCCGATCATGCAGCTATCGACATAGAAGCCGTATTCATCCACCACTACTATAGATTTTTCGCGATGATATGGAGGCATCAGCTTCCTATCATCTCGGCTTTCGCTGTCCACTGCGACCAGAAGGGCACAGATTTGCAACGACATCCATACCCACAAAACGTATTGGCTTCCCATACTTCACTCTGTACTGACAACGGAAGCTCGCTATTCCATCTACAATCTTCCCATCAAGAACCTTCAGGAGCATCGTAACCATCCTTGGTGGAGCTAACGCCCGGCACCGCGACCTGGCGCCGAAGTCCCTGCAAGTCAAGCCGTACGGTGGCACTCGCAGGCTTCGCTTGACTTCCTCTCAACCGAACGAAGACATTAAAGCTGTGCCCGTTTTCCAGAAAACCTTTTGTATTCCCCTCGAATCGTTTATCGATGACTCGGGATTTATACTCTACCAATGCCGATCCGCCCGGAGGGATGGCGACGGTCGTACAGGGATCTGTTCTTGTCCAGTTAGGTAGCCCGATAACATCCGTAGCATCATCATCGGTATAGATGCTGTCTACAACCATGTACCCCGAAGAGTTATTGTGTAGCTTTACCAGACCAAAGATTAATCGCCCCGAGGTCCCAGCAGGCTTATCCGGATTCCCACGGATCACATAATCGAATCTATCGGTGATGATCTCAAGAGAATCAATCGCATCAGGTGAAGGGGAGGTACCGGGATAGGCCTTCTGATTCCGGGTTCCCATGCTCCTATCGATTCCGCACGATCTGAAGTCACTCCACCCCTCACGGCTATTCATTATAAGCTCGGGGCCACGCGAGCCAAAGATTGCTTTAGACTCGGGGTTCGCAGCAAACTTGCAATACAGGCTGAATCGATAATACGGATAGGAACGCGCGAACGAGTCCAGATCGCAGAGATCACGCAGGCGCACATCGATAATCCCTACCAGCAGGCTCTTTCCAGGTGCTATCCTGACACCCTTGTTCTTTGGCCTCCAGAAAAACGGGGAACGATATCCATTGGTAGAGAACTGCTCGATCAGATCCAGAGGGACATCGAAAGGATTATGCAGTTCGACGAAATACTCCATGGTACAGCTGTCTACATA
>JBMDXA010000198.1:0-32097 GCA_048594725.1 Candidatus Kapaibacteriota bacterium | reverse complement strand
CCCTGGAATACATGGCCCAGATGGCCGCCGCACGCCGCACAGAGGATCTCTATACGCCGTCCGTCGGGGTCCGGCTCATGGAGGACTGCGTTCGGGATCTCCTGATCGAAGCTGGGCCAGCCACAGCCCGAATGGAATTTCCGGTTCGAAACGTACAGCGGCGTGTTGCATCGCCGGCAGACGTAGACACCTTCTTCAAAAAAGTTGTCATACTCGCCCGTGAACGGCCGCTCGGTACCCTTGTGTACGATTACACGCTCTTCTTCCGGTGTCAGTGAGTTGTAGTTCAATGGGATAATCCTTTCACTATATGGAGTCAGCGCAACGAAGCACTCGTGACGTGCTCATGGATATAATCGACGAACGTATGCCGTGGATTATTCTGGCACAACAAAATTTTACCGGGGATTATTCCCGCCGCCATGACGATACAACCCATGCCGCCGATAGGGATTTTCTCATGGCGCGGCTTTTATTCCGCCCCTGAAATTCCCGCCATGAATTCGTCCCGGTCCATCATCTCCGCCCGTCCGCGCCGTTCGGCCACCACCTTCCTGAAATTCCGCTCCGCGATGGCCGCGTAATCATGCCCTGCCTGCGCCGGAAAAACTCCCATATACGTGAGTGGCGTGCTTCCGGTGTTGATGGTTCTATGCGCGGTATATCCCGGCACATACACCAGCCCGTTCTGCTCCAGCGGCAACAGGATGCTATCGCCGGTCTTCTCATGCTCCAGGAGCATCATGCCCGATCCGCTCAGGCCGATATATACCTCCGCCGCCGGACGCCAGGAGTGGAGATGCCCCTTGGTCATATAATACTCATCGCCGATCCTCCCCGGCATCAGCGTCCCGATTCCATAATGCAGATCCCCCTCGCCGCCGGCCGGTTCGATGCCGTGCACGGTGTAGATCACCGGATCATCTCCGGCCAGCGCCTTGTCGTAGGCGGCGGTATCGGCAAAAACTCCGCGCAGATCGCTCAGGCGTCTGACGACCCGCGGCACCCCTTCGATGGCGCCGGTTACGGGATCGAACCGGGCGGCGTGATGGGGGAAGGAGCCTTCAAGCAAGGTGCTCATGATGTAATTCGGTAAGATGATCTTTACAGCCTGCCTGCCAGGGCGATTTTTTTTTATGCTGATTTATTCCATCGGGGATGAACCCGGCGGAAGCGATGCTCGCATCCTCTCTATCATATCGGCGCCGGGGGATATGCCCGCCAGCGCCAGCGCCAGAAGGCCCGCTCCCAGCACAGGGGGGAGCAGAGGGCGTGCCACCGATGCCTCCGGGAGCATCCGTCCGATTGCGGCAGTGACCAGCTCCCGGTATCCGGTATGATCCAGGGTCCCTCCTATCGTCACCACCGGCACCGGCCGGCGTTCCCAGCCCAGTGCCACGGCCACTGCCCGCGCCATCGCCGCAAGCTCGTCGGCTCCCCGGCGCACGATATTGGCAGCGGCCGGGTCGCCATCCTCCCAGGCTTTCAGGACCGGCCGTGCAAGCGCGGCGATGCGGGTGGGCAAAAGCCTCTCGTGGCCGGCAAGGCGGATGATATCGCCGATATCGCTCAATCCGATCGTCTCGGCCAGAACGCCGCCCAGAGCGGTTCGTTCTGCGCGTCCGTCGGCTCCCCGCACGGTTGCCATCAGCCCCTGCAGGCCGAGCCAGTATCCGCTGCCGGGATCATCCAGCAGATGCCCCCAGCCGCCGGCGCGCCACGATGTGCCGTCATGGCGGCGGCCGTAGCAGGCCGATCCGGTGCCGGCAATCAGCGCCATTCCTTCCTCTGCGGCAAGTCCTCCGGCCAGTGCCGTCCGGATATCATGATCCACCCCGACCCGCTCTGCCAGGTTCAGCTCCCGCGCTATCATTTCGATGGTGGCGCGGTCGGCAACCGAAACCACACCGGCCATGCCGAGAAATACGGCTGTTGCAGGGGAGGGGGGGATTTCCGCCATCGCAAGAGCGGCATCGGTTGCGCGCCGGATATTTTCTCCTGCGGTCCCGATGCCGGCACTCTGATAATTGGAAGGGCCGGCACCCCCGGTACCCAGAATCGCTCCGCTCTCATCCAGCACCGCCGCGCGGGTATGGGTTCCGCCGCCGTCGATGCCCAGAAAATACCTCTGCTGTTCGGCCATGCCGTTTCCCGTATGATTCCAGATGGGTATCTCCCGGCGCGGCACCGGGAGACGCGCTGTTACCGGCTGCGCACGATCATCACCCGTGCCCCGGTCACCTGAACCGGGTACGATTCCCGCACCAACCCTGTGAACGTGGCCTCCACGCTATCCCCCACACGTATATCGCCGAACCCGATCGTCTCTCCCTCCGTTCCGGGGCCGGTATACAGCCGTGTGGAATCGGTAATGGTGATGGTGGCCTTATCATAGCCCGTATCCGATTGCAGCGTTCCCTCCACCAGAATGGCTCCCTTCGGTCTGCGGAGCGCATCGCTCCCTCCGGAGGCGGGAAGCACCCGTGTAACGCGTCCGCGGATATCGCTATGCTCCTTTCCGGTCTGGGTATCGGAGCGGCAGCCGGCCAGCAGAGCGGCAGCCAGGGCCATGATCGGCAACAGGTTCATCATCTGGTTGTTCATCTCGGATGATTCGGTTTCCCGTCACGCTCTGAAGCTGTAGCAGAGCCGGCGGGCATTGATGGGGAATATACGGAGGAGAGCGGAGCGGAGTGATAAGGGCAGCGCACGCCGATGGATGATGGATAGCAGTAAAAAGAAAGTGGCACAGAGAAGGACCGCGCCGTAATTTCAGGCTCTTACGTATATAACCTACGTTTCCTGAGATGCGTTGTCGCGGAGTTCGACTCCGCGACAGCAGAGCAGCAGAATCTCAGAGAACGTATTCCGAAGTACCTGGTCTGCTGGACTCACCAAGAGGAATATCGCGTGAAGGCTCTTTTCTGGGGATTTTTTGTCGTCGGTTTTATCGCGGTGATTATGGCCGTCTATTACGGTGCGGATACGTATATCTTCACCAGCGGAGCGCGCCAGGCTGTCGGCACCGTGGATACGCTGATCGAGGTGGGGAAGACCGGGGAGAAGGGGGAATATTCGCTTACCACGCCGACGGTGGCATTCTCGCTGCCGGATGGCTCCATTATCCGTTTCCGATCGGGGTCCAGCAATTATCCTCCGGCCTATGCGCAGGGAGCGGAGGTGCCGGTGCTGTATCGTCCGGAGCAGCCGCAGAACGCCCGTATCGATTCATTTACGGAGCTTTATTTCTCCTCCACCATCGCCGCCTGCATCGGTATCGTGTTCGTGCTCGGCGCATTGCTTATGAGGCGGTTCGGGAGAAAGGGATGGGGCGTCTACGGCAGGGAGCGGCAATAGCTTTGTATCGGAGGGGTCCATGTTCCGGCCGCGTTCCCGTGTGCCGGGCCTACCCTATGAAACAGAGCCCCAGCAGCAATGCCAGAATACCGGTTGCGATCAGCAGGCCCTGGGCGAATCCCTTCTTCTTCTGGCGGAATATGGCGAAGAGCGCATATGCCAGCAGCAGCAGGGGAACTATCAAAAAGATATAGGCCGATTCATCGCCGTTCCCGAGCGAATATGCCAGGAGCGTCAGGAAGGCGGAGCCCCCCATCATCACACCCACCAGGCATCCCAGAGCGACATTGCCGCCATTGCCCTTTTCGGGAGTGGCCGGTTTCTCCTGATCGTGTATTCCGGTATTCTGTTCGTCGCTCATAGATGCCGTTTGAGAAGTATTTGGCAGAACCGATATCCACTGCTGTATGGCGGGTTATGGCACCGTAAGGGCCACACAGAGACCGAACAGCAGCATCAGTACGCCGAATGTAATCAGAAAACCTGCAGCAAAGCCCTTCCGTCCCCGAATCATCTGCCGTACTGAATGGGCCGCCAGCCAGAGCAGAGCGCCGATCAGCGGAATGGTGACGGGATTGGCGAAGCTCTCCATGATGACCGCCGAGATCCACACCCCATGAACGCTCAGGAACGTTCCCAGTCCGAACGCTCCACCGATGATACTGTTCCGCCGTACCAGCGGATCATTCCGTTGGCTCATCCTCCAGGTCCTTAGTCCTTATGCGGCATGTATCACTGATGTCGGTCATCGCGGGCAACGCCGGGCTGCTATAGTATGGCGCAGAGTCCCACCAGAAACAGCCCGAGCAGCAGAGACACGATCATGCCGTGCAGTACCAGCCGCTGTCCCCGTTTCCGGAGATGATATACCAGCAGCAGGGCAGCGGCTATGATTGCAACGCAGGCAAGATAGGGGTAGGCAAGCTTGCTCCTGCTGAATCCTTCCGCAAACATTGTAGTTCCGCAGAAGAAGGCTACGACGATTCCGATCACCATCCCGACCAGAAAATCCCCTTCATCGCTGATTTTCTCCTGCGGCGTGCGGACCCGTTTTTTTCGTTCGGGCTGTATACCGCTCATAATTCCACGAGCGCCGGTTCATATAATTCCCGGAGCTTCGCAAGATATTCCTCGCGCCCGTCGCGATAGAAGATGTTATAGGTATCGAACGGGATAACGCGGCCATCCGGATGCACGATATGCACGCAGGAGCGTTTCACCGAGCGCACATCGAAATTATGCGGGTCGAGGAACTGCATGATGATGACGCGGAAGATATTATCGTAGCCGATATCCTCCGGCGCATCCACCAGCGGCAGGCAGCAGAGAAGCTGTTTCAGCGAGAGCGCCGAGGAGAGAGGGGAGTGGGAGGTCGAGAACAGTTTGATGAGATGTTCACGCAATCCCGGATGCTGTTCGTACACGATAGTGCTCCCCTCGGAGTTGAGAAGAAAGTCCGGATCGATCAGGCCGGTAAGGGGGATCACCTCTCCTCCCATTTTCAGAGCGTACCCCATCGCCAGGCAATCGGGGTGGCAGGGGACCGGGATGATATCCTGCGGGCGGAATACATCGCTCTGCGAGAGAATATTCTGCCGCACCTCCGCCAGCGTCAGCCGGTCGTGTTCCGGATCGAACGTATCGAGGCGGCCGGCCACCTGCACCGGCTGGAAGGTGATGCCGCGCACGCATGGCTGCTGGAGCGCGAAGTCGATCATCCTGCCGATCTCTCCGTCGTTCAGCCCCTTCTGCAGGGTCACCACGAGATTGGTGGAGATGTTGTATTTGTTCAGATGCTCCAGCGCCCGGCGGCGTATGCCTCCCAGATCGGCGCCGCGCAGCACGCGGAGCGGCTCATCCTCCAATGAGTCGAACTGCAGATAGATCTCGAACCCCGGCATATACTCGGCCAGGCGCCGCGCGAACTCCTCGTCCTGCGCTATCCTGATGCCGTTGGTATTGACCATCAGATGTTTTATCGGCCGCGCCTTTGCCATATCCAGCACCGTGAAAAAATCGGGATGGATGGTGGGCTCGCCGCCGCTGATCTGCACGATATCGGGCTCCCCCTCGTTGCGCACGGCACAGTCCAGCATAAATGCGATCTGCTCCAGCGAACGGTGTTTCATCCGGGCCGGCGAGCTTTCGGCATAACAGACCGGGCAGGTGAGATTGCAGCCGTCGGTGATTTCCACCAGCGTCAGGCAGCCATGCTGCTCGTGATCGGAGCAGAGCCCGCAGTCGTACGGGCAGCCGTAGCGGACCGGCGTATTGAACCTGCGCGGGAGCTGGCCCGGCTTCAGATAATTCCGCGTGAGCTTGTAATACTCGGCATCGGTGGAGATCAGCACTTTCTGCGTACGATGCTGCGGGCAATGTTTATGCAGATATACGCGACCGTTCTCTATCACCACCTTCGCCTCCACCTTGCGCAGGCAGATCGAGCAGATGCTGTTGGTCAGTTCGTAGAAGAGGTATGGACGATCAGCCATAGGAGGAACGTTCGCTTGGTTCTGGTTGCAAGTGATTGGCCCTGCCGAGGAGCCAGGCCGTATAAAGGGCGCCGGCCAGCGAGGCTATCTGGATGGTGCTGAGCACCAGCGGCGCGTAGCGTGGCTTGAAGAATTCCACGACGAACCGGAAGAGAAGATAGGCCAGGATGAAGATCCGGAAAAGGTATCCGTTTGCGTAGGGGCGGCGCATCCGCACTGCCAGCGCCCCGGCCAGCAGGAGCATAAAGCCGATCTCGTAGAGCTGCGTGGGATGCCGGGATATTCCATCGCCGAAATCCACTCCCCAGGGGAGCGCCGTGGCGGTGCCATAGGTTTTATCGTCAAGGCCGCTGAGAAAACATCCCACCCTCCCCACGGCCGTGCCCAGTATCAGCGGAAATACATAGGCATCGCCGGTGGCATAGGTGATGCCGAGCTTTTTTTTCGCGATCTCCACGCCGATCCAGCCGCCCAGCAGGCCGCCCACGATCGTCTTCCCCTCGATCCAGTAGAGCAATTCCCCCTTGTGCGCCCAGTAATCGAGTGGCATCTCCAGGATATTCAGGAATTTCGATCCGATAAGCGCGCCGAAAATGCAGCCGACGACGATCCAGAGATTTTTCTCGAACGGGATAACCGGATGACCCCAGCGCCCCCTTGTACGCAGGTACAACTGGAACCCGGCCGAATAGGCGAGCGTTTCGAACAGCAGATGCGGATGCAGTTTCAGTCCGAACAGATCGATATAGACGGGAAAAGACATGCGGAGAATTGTGGCCTGTTATCGGTACTTGGTTGGTGCCGTGAACCCGGCTGCGCCTCTGGTATCGGAATCCGGGATAATGGAATGTTGCCAGGGAGTGATGCCGGCAGTGATAAGTGTCCCCTCCGGAAAAGCTTTCTCCTTTTCTACACACAGGCAACACCGTATAGGTGTTGGCTCCGGGGGTTATCAACAGGGGAGGGGCGCTCAATGGATGTGAAACCCGTTCAGCCGACGGAGGAGCGGGGGTATTCCGGTATCACTCCTCCATCGCCAGCAGTGCGGCCCCTATCATACCGGCGTCGTTGAAAAATCGTGCGGTGCGAAGCTCCGCATACGGGGCTATCGATTTCAGCACGCGCGAGCGCAAGGCCTTGCGGGCGGGTTCCAGCAGGTAGCGTTCCGCGCGTGACATTCCGCCGCCGACGATCACCAGATGAAGATCGCAGAGATTGAGCGCCGAGGCAAGCCCCACGCCCAGTATCTCTCCCATTTCCGCGAGAAAATCGCGTGCGAACTGATCCCCCGATTCCGCCGCTTCGTCCAGGATCTTCGGGCTTAGTTCCTCTCCGGCGGCCACCATCGCATGCAGCATCGTATCGCTGGCCCGCTGCATCCTGCTTTTGGCAAGATCGGACATATAGCGCTGGCCGATATAGGATTCCAGGCAGCCGCGCGCGCCGCAGTTGCAGAGCTGCCCGTGCATATCCACGGTGATATGCCCTACCTCTCCGGCTCCTCCGTTTCCTCCGCGCCAGATCCGCCCGTCGCTGATGATGCATCCCCCCACGCCGGTCCCCAGCGTCACAAACAGGAAATTCCGTTCGCTGCTTCCCACTCCGGCATGCGCCTCGGCGTAGGCTGCCACGTTCGCATCGTTCTCCACCACGATGCGGCGGGCATCCGGCAGAAGAGGGCGGAGGCGTTCGGCCACCGGAACGATCTCCCAGCCGGGGAAGTTGGGCGGATAGGATATCTCGCCGCGATCGTTGATGGCGCCGGGAACTCCCAGTCCCACGCCCGCTGCGGCTCCCTCGCTCATCCGAAGCAGCGGGGCAACGCCGGCAGCGATCCGGCGGAAGACCTCCTCCGGGCCGGTCTCGGCATGGGTTGGCGTGCTGGTCTGGTGGAGAATGGTGCCATCCTCCCGCACCACACCGAACTTGATGGACGTGCCCCCCACGTCAACGCCGATGGCGATGCGACTGGCGCTCATTCATCCACCCTGTAGATGCTTTCACCGGGCCGCACCATGCCGTAGCGTTCGCGGGCGAGACGTTCCACCGCTGCGGTGTCCGCCTTGATCCTGGCGATCTCGCGCCGCAGCGAATCTCCCGATGCCCGGTCGCGATAGAGCGTTTCATGCAGCGTGGAGACATCTCCCTCCAGCTCAAGCCGTTTGAGAATGCCCCGGTTGCCGAACGTGAGGATGGCAAGAAGCGGAACCGCCACAAGAGCGGCATACAGGGTTTTGCGCCTCAGCGTCAGAGGACGCGGGCGGAACCGGCGGCTGAATCGTTTCATCGGATGCTATTGGGTATGATGCTGGCAGAGACGCTACGGGACAATGGATGAACGGGAGGTGCCGGATGGCGGGAGCCGCCACCGGAGGAGAGCGAGTGGCCCCCCTCCGGAGTGGCCCATCCGCTGATCGGGACCGGACCGGCTGCACCGGAATACCGGAACGCCGGCGATCGGGCACGATCACCGGCGACGGTCCATGCAGGTATGGAAAGACGTATGCAACAACGATCCGGGGGCTTTCGCCTAGATCTCCCCGTTGCCCGGAGTGCTGGTGGATTGCTCGGTATTATCCTGCCCCAGCGCGTTGAACTCGCCCAGGTCGTTCAATTCCTCGAACATCTCCTCGATCTCGCTTTCGGCGGGATCTTCCTCCTGCGGCAGATCCCAGATGGTATGAACGCCATCGGGATCATCCACGGTGGGTTCCAGATGACCATCCTCGGCCACGATGGAGATGGTGTAACGCTGATCCTCGCCGAAGGTGATATAATAATCCTGCTCGTTGGTCAGCGCCGATGCAAGCTCCCCGACCGAAAGCCGGGCCTCATCCTCAGTCACCAGGTGGGTGATCGTCCCCTGGTCGTCCGTGAGGAGTCTTACTATTTCAGGCATTGCTCTCCCTCCAGATTCCGTTTATGTGAATGCTTCTACGGTTTCATCGTCTCTATCACCAGCGTAACACAAAAGCTGCGCCACCGGCCGCAGCGAGATATGGCGGGGGGAGGGGGCAGGTCGTTCCAAGCTGTCAAACGGGGCGGGAGTTTCCGGACGATTGCCCATATTTGCGGCTGCCGGGCCCGCAACCGCGAGCCGTTGGACCCCCTCGCCGCCCGGAGCCCCCGGCGGGGAGGGGAGGAGGATACGAGAATCTATCGATACCAAACATAAGGAGAAAACAGCGTGAAAACGATTCTGGGAGGAACCCTGCTGGTGCTCGGTCTGTTGCTTGCCTCCTGTGGCGGCAACGATGCCGCCAACGGCGATGCCCGCACATCCGGAACCGAAAGCCAGGCGATGGATGCCAACGACCCGAACGTGGTGAAGGTCTCGGTGCCGACCGTGCAGTGCGAGTCGTGCGCCCACACCATCACCGAGGGCTTGAAGAAGGTGGATGGGACCGGAGATGTGAACGTGGACCTCAACAGCAAGACCGTTTTTGTCAAGGTAGCCAACAACTCTCCGGAGATGCAGACGCAGATCGAGCGGGCGATCGCCGGGGTCGGCTATTCCACCCCCAGCACCCCGCGCGATTCTGTCGCCTATGCGAACCTTCCGGCCTGCTGCCAGGAGGGGGGAATGGAGAAGTTCAAGGCGAAGTAAGCGCCGGTGCGTAAAAACTTGTGGCGCCGGTTGCGCCTGACCACTGCTCTGATGTATCTTTGAAATCTCTCCGGGGAAACCCGGGCGAGATGCAGACGCTCCCATCGACTAGTGGTTAGGTCGCCACCCTTTCACGGTGGTAGCACGGGTTCGAATCCCGTTGGGAGTACTCAAAGCCGCGATTCCGCAAGGGAACGCGGCTTTTTGCTTTGCGATTCAGTATCGGCAAAGAGTTTCTCGATCGATTCCTCTGCGATGATCTGCCGTGCAGCGCGGCGGAGATCCCGTATCCTCCCCTCTAGAGCGGATTGCACTATGGTTACTCTGTCGTGGCCCCCGTAGCCAACACCTGTAGGTGTTGCCTGTCTGTAGCATGGACGCTCCCTTCTCCCCATTCCGGAAGCCCCGTAGGAGCGGCCCATTCTTCCTGGTCTGAAAAGGCGTAACTCAATTGAATTTCCCTCTAAGGGTAACACCGGCTATTATCCGTTCCTTTGCCGCCGCATTCAATCCTGTAAGACCGCCAGGCGATTCCCCGAAGAGCGCCCTACGCATGGAGCCCGCATTCTGGCGAGCTCACGGCGCAAAGCCATCCGTCGCATCGGTCACATCCACTATCTCCTATATGCCATACTCGGGTTGAGCCACGCCGCTGGTATTTGAGCCGCCATTGCTTGCCGGATACAGGGGTGCCAGCCAGGAGAATACTATGAAAAATGGAATGTTGGTGGAGGATAAAACGAGAACTTGAATGGTGTTAAATGATGGCGGACTAATATATTTTAGAAGAATTTCATACCGATTGTCGCAAGCCTTTATTGTATTCTGCGATATCCCCCCGGAGGGCAATCTTCTCTCCGGCGGAGTTTCGCCGTAAGCCGGCATACCGGAGTGGCGCTAGCTAATATGAAAAGCGGCCCTTGCTTCCTCTTGGCAGAAAGCAGGGCCGCTTTTTGATATCATTTCAGACTATGCCGGGCGCGAGATCAGTTCAGGGTGATCTGCGTGGCGCGGAGCGTCAGGACCACACGGCCACGGTCGTCGACGAACTCCACCGGAGAAACCTGGGTGAACGGCTCGCGGCGATGCGGGTTGAACGTGCGCACCTTGGTGTTGCGGAAATGGAGCAACTGGCGGCCGGTGAGATTCGGCAGACCCGGGGCATCGGCCTTGACGTAGAAATAGAAATTCTCGGTGTAGGTTCCATCGGAGTTGATGGTGACCGTAGCCGGCGGGGCCTGGCGCGTCGGGTCCAGATAGGTATGGATGGTGCCGAGCGACGGGTTGGAGCTGTTGATGTTCAGGTTCCTGGGGGTAAGCGAAAGCGTGGAGGTTGCGCAATCGCACTGCACGGTCTCGAAGTCGCCGTTGCCGCTGGTGTTGGTCGAGATGGGATTGCCATTGAGATCAACCCAGATCTTCGTGCCGCTCGGGTCTACCTGGCAGGTAATCGGCGTGCCGTCGGGGAGGCACAGCTGGTCGCACTGGGAATAAGCGCTTCCGGCCGAGATAAGGAGCGCCGCGCATGCGGTTGCAAAGAGTTTGAACTTCATCATGAATCCTGATATGGTGTAATGGGGATCCGGCAGCGTACATCCGCACTGCGGTATGGCCCATGTGCCCTACCGGTGCAACCGTGAAAAAGCAGTGAAATATTCTGCTCCGGATTTTTCACGGTGCGAGAGATCTGCCGTAGTCTCTCTATCTGTCATCATTCGGATGCTAATTTGCACCGGGAGGGGTGGCGAAAACTTCTTCCATATTGCGGTATTGCGATGGGATCGCTCCGATCCGGCAGTAATTGTGCTTCCGGTGTGCTCCTGTAGTATGCGGTCCCCTTCTGCGGATATCCCCGCAGAGCCCGGCACGGCCGGCTGTTGCGTCCGGTGCGAGGATTCGGGTGCGATATATCGGGCCTGATTACCCCCTGTCCGGTGATACGTTTCTTTCGTATCATGATGGGTTTCTCGTACGACTTTTCAGGCTCTTCCATCTCTGCGGTTACCGGGAGGATGCCATCATGCGGGCTTCCGTTTCGGCGGCGGCACGGAGGATCGGCGGATGGGGCCGGAGATACCCGTCCGATTTCTTTCAATTCCAGAATAATCCTATCGGTGATTCCATGCCGGATGAACTTTCCATACAGGATGGCGACCGCATCATTTCCGGGCGCTTCTGCTTCCGCTCGCGGCGGACGGTTCAGGTGGAGATCATCAATGCTCTCTATCCCTTCCGGATGACGACGACGATGTACGTGGTGGAATCGCGGTCTCCCGGCGGGCTGCTGGGAGAGGAGGGGATGAGAGTGGGGCTGGCCCAGCTCCGCTATCTGGATAAACTCTGCCGCCATCTGGAGCGAAATCGCGCGGCGTGCCTGGCCGGCTATCATGATTTCTTCACGATCGTGGAGAAGCTGAAATTCTCCAATGGCCTTTCCGATTTTTTCTTCGATGCCATCTGCCAGGAACTGGAAGCGGAGCGCAGGGAGGGGGGAATCAGCCAGAAGGAGTATGAGGAGCGGATTGCCGATGCCGATATGCGCAAGGGGCAGTATCACCGGGCGTACCGATCGATCAGAAAGGAATTTTTCGCGCGGATAATTCCATTCAAGATAGATGCCGAGCTCGAGGATCAGGTGCTGGCATGGCTGCGGTGGAACGATGTGGATGGACGCAAGGAGATGGTGCAGCTATCGCACTCGTAGGGTCCCGGGCGCGGAATATAGCAGCACAGGCCCCGGAACGCCCGTGGCCTGTGCTGATGAACACTAGCGCAGCAATTCCGGAGAGGATATTACATCATCATTGCCCGTATATGATCCAGATGCATCTGGACCGATGCCCGCATCTGCGTGAGCAGGGTACGGACCCCGGCATTCTGTGCCTTGGGAATAAGTGTATAATCGAGCATATCCAGCACATGATGATGCATGGTATGCTGTGCCTCAAGAAAAGCCATATCGAATGCGGAGCCATTGAGAGCATTGAGCTTGGTCACCGTTCCCTGTGCCGAATTATTAAGCGTAACGCTGATCTGGTTGCTTACGGGCGTCATCTGCATTGCGCTCGCCAGGCTGTCGAACCGCTGAACCATCTTCGTGTGTTCGGTCACCATCATCTGCGCGAACTGCCGGAGCGAGTCGTTCGTGGCCTTGCTTATTGCCGGCTGATTGGTAAGCACTTCCCCCTGATTTGCGGTGCGGGCGATATGCATGATCTCGTTATCGGTCAACGTGGTATCCACACCTCCGGTATTATCGCCGGGATCGGTTGAATTATCATCACATGCGGCTATTCCCAGCAATGCGACAAGCAGAAGAAACTGGGGTACGTAGTAACGGATTGTGCGGTGAAGCTGAGACATGGCGATTCCCTGTAGTTATGATTGTAATAATTGCATCTGCCGGAGTAGTGCAGTGCACCGGTCCAATTCCTGTCTGCCTTTTTTGCAGCCTGCGATTCGGTCCAGTGTGACTGCCTGCTCTTCCCATTCTCCGGATGGTGCAACACCGTTATGCCTGCTGCTATGAGCCGGTGCAGCCATCAGGGATGGGACAGGATTGAGGTGCCAATCATATGCCGCAGAATATCGTTTTGAACAAGAGGCTGGTTGGTATTTAATTGGAACGAGGTGATTTGTGCAGCGCCATAGCCGAAAATATTCCTGTTGCAAATGTGCTCGCCGCAAAATTGTTTTCATAGGGGAGGATTGAGCATCCTGCCAGGCCGGTCTATGAGGCCGGGAGCCGGTATTGTTCCGCCTGATGGTGGAGGGCTCTTCCGTACTATTAGAGCGGGTTTCAGTTGAGTGTGAGGTAACGCTCGTCAGAGGAATGGGCCGCTCCTCCGGAGCTTCCGAAGAAAACACTGACACCATAGCTACAGACGGGTGCTCCCTACGGGAGCCGGAACCGATCAATCCAATTGAAAACTGCTCTAAATACTATATATATCGGCGGACATCATTATCCGGGGAATTATGGCACGAGCACCATTTCAGATTCTTGCTTTTCCGTTTATGCGGGAGGGAAGTGAAATCCTCTACGCGATATTCCGGCGGCACCGGAGCAGCGGCGGGTATTGGCAGGGGATATCCGGCGGAGGCGAAGATGACGAATCCCCCGCGGAGGCAGTACGCCGCGAGGCATGGGAGGAGGCGGGGATATCCGCCGATGCGAGGCTCTATCCGCTTCAGTCCCGGATCATGCTGCCGGTGGCGCATGTCTGCGGGTTCCTATGGGGACCGGACCTGATCCTGATTCCGGAATATGCCTATGGTCTTGAGGTGACGCGGAGCGAACTGGTGCTTTCGCACGAGCATAGCCGGGCCGTATGGCGGGGAATTGATGAGGCGATGGCGATGGTGAAATGGGATAGCAACCGCGCCGCATTGTGGGAGCTGGACTACCGGATACGGAACGGAATGCTTCCCTCCCCGTGGGGCGGTGCATCCTCCGTTCCGTAATTCCGATGCATATATCCGTGCGGTCTGCCGGCATCAATCAACGAAGATCCCCGATGCCCGGCTCCAGAAATTCGTTCCCAGTTCTCTGGTAAGCGCCTCGATGATTTTTTCCGTTCTGCTTTTTGCGGAGCTGGCGAACGCACGGAACTGTTCGCGCGGCACGCGCAGAAGGGTATAATCCTCTTCCTGTTCCCAGTCCCATTCCCGGATATAGAGATCGGCGCCCAGCGCGAATATATCGAGCTGCCAATCCTCCCGGCGGTCGGTATAGATAAGGCCATCCCCGCCGGTGGCGATCGCATCGAGCAGGGGATAGATATCCTCCAGGAAATCGTACGATTCGAACTCTATCAGCGGCTCCTCGTCGGCTATCACGGGGTTCAGCCAGAAATAATGACCAAGCTCGCTGATCGGTTTCTGCTTGCGCTCGGCCAGATCGAGAATCCGCCGATAATACTCCGCCAGTTCCTTCTCGTTCCCCTCTATTCCCAGGGTGAGCACATATTCATCTTCCCAGATATCCAGATCCGGAAGATGCATCAATGCGGTGAATCTTCCGGCAAGTATCGCCTCCACGTCGTTGGCCGGGCCGTAATACAACGCTTCGTCCATGGTGAATCCGACGTCCAGCCAGAGATCGGGGGTGAGTGGAAGATCGCGTGCCCAGTCGGGGAGATGTAGTGTCGTCATGTTGTATGTTGTTGAAAAAGAGGGGCAAAGATCCGCATTCCTGTTCAATTACCAATATCACAGGTTATTTCCTTCCGGGAATCGCGAAGCCGGACCGGACTCGGCATTGGAACCGGTTTCCTGCTGTCGTATGTTCCATGCCGGCCTACTTCCCGGCGGATGGCTTCTTTTCATAATTCCGGCAGCGATGAAGCGTAGTATTCCCCAAATCGTTTCGGTCGTTTTTCTTGGCCTGGCACTTTCGGCGGGCCGTGCGGCCGCCCAGCAGAACGATCCGGTGACGTTCGACGTCAAGACCCGGTTTTCCGAGAAACTGGATCTGGCCCCTGCAAAAAACGGTGCGGTGCTGATCCTGATGGCATCGGACTGGGGGGGAGTGCGCGAATATGGCGAGGATTATGCGCTCTGGCTCCATGATATCCGCCGCACCCACAACGGCGACAGCATCACCGTAACGCTCCAGGTGGAGCTGCGTGCCGCCTCCCTGTTCGGCCAGGGGACGCTTCTGGGCTCCAGAAGCATCTCGGCGGTCTATCATCGGCAGGACGACTGGGCCCGCTACGGGAGCGACGATGCCGTAGAGCTGGTTCGCGGGATCGAGACCTGTGCGGAGGTCGGGACGGCGATGGCGGGAATGCTGCATCCGGGTGCTGCTGCCCTTCTGCGCACTGCCGCCGGAGGGCTGGAAAGCCTGATGCCGGCAGCGCTCCCCGAGATGAAGCTGGAGGCGATGATCCTCGGCACGAAGGTGGCCGCTGCGGCACGCCAGATGAGCGGCCGGGATGCAGACGATACTCATAAGAGGTTCTAAGGAAATGCCGGTGCCGAATGAGCTCGATCCGGCGATGCTACCGGCCGTTGCCGCTGATGCATGGCTGCGATGCCTGATACCAGGCGGGGCGGCACGCTATTCTTCGGGAATTTTCAAGGATGATGGTCGTGGCGTACTGTTCTTGTATTTCTTTTCCGCGGGGATGATGCGGTACGTCTCTACTCCCGCAGCCACCGGATCATATGCGGATAGGGGGAGATGCCCTGCTCGCCTTCCCTTCCCGGTTCGATTGCAAGCCCAACCCACTGCAACATCGGCACTCCGAAATAGCGGCCCCTGCTGAAATTCTCGATAATCCCGGCGCTCCCTCCGCGATATCCATGTTCATGGAAAAGGAGTGAGAGATTCAGTCCAAGATGGACCGCCGCCGCATACGACCACGCTATCGCCATCATCTCCTCGGCCGCGTCGTCCCCGGCATTGATATGCACCGCCCGGCGCCGCTCCGGAGGGATCACCGCCAGATGTCCCGCTTCATGCAGCATATCTCCCGGAAACGAGAGCCGCCCCTCGTCAACCACCATACCGCCGTCTTCGAGCCGTATGCCCGGCAGGAAGGTCTCCTCCTGAATTTCCCCCTTGCGCACACCGATGCCGATGCCGTTCAGGAAATCGGCGAGCTGCTGGGTGAGCGGGTTATCGAATGCCGGAGCGGGCATGGGATCGATTATTCGGTACAGGATGGTAACGAGGGGCGCGGAATTACTGGCGGACGCCCAGGCGCTCGTGGCGCAGCCGCAGGAGATCCTCCTGGTTGCTGGCGTCGATCTTCAGATCGCGCAGAAGGCCGTCGCCGAGATTGTAGAGCCAGCCATGGATCGTAAGGTTCTTCCCCTGCTTCCAGGCATCCTGCACGATCGTGGTGCGGCCGACGTTGAATGCCTGTTCCATCACGTTCAGCTCGCAGAGCCGGTCCAGCCGCTGCTCCTCGCTGGAGAGGGGGGCAAGATCATCCTCGTACTTCTCCATCACATCCTGCACATGGCGCAGCCAGTTGTCTATCAGCCCCAGCCTGTTGCCCCGCAATGCGGCCTGCACGCCGCCGCAGCCGTAGTGGCCGCAGACGATGATATGCTCCACCTGCAGGACATCCACCGCGTACTGGATCACCGAAAGACAATTCAGATCGGTATGCACCACCACGTTGGCGACGTTGCGGTGAACGAACAGTTCCCCCGGAGGAAGCCCCACGATCTCGTTTGCCGGCACGCGGCTATCGGCGCAGCCGATCCACAGATAGCGGGGTGATTGCTGCTGGCGGAGCCGGGCGAAGAACTCCGGATCGGCGGCAACGGTCCTTTCGGCCCATGCACGGTTGTTCTCGAAAAGGTTCATTATGGATGCTCTGGATAGTTCTCTATGAAATCAAACTACATCGGAGTGTCCTGCCGTCAAAATCGGCGGGATGCCATGCTCTGTAAATATACATGATGCAGGCCCTGTACAAGCAGGGTGCGGGAGAATCTATCCGGGGAGCGATGCCGGTTGATGCGATAAAGCGTTGCATCTTTGTGCTCCTGTCCTTTTCCCCCCATACCATTGCCGGAACTATCGATGGACGCTCTTACTTCCGGGGCATTCGATGCCTCGTACGATCGCGCACGCGCGATCAGGCTGGAAACTCTTGAAACGCTCAACCAGGCCGAGTTCGCCCGAGCCTACAACCGTCTTCATGGAGATGGTGCTCTCTACCGGCAGGTGGGAAGCGGCCTGGCGTTGTTCACCGGTGTGGGGTCGCCACTGTCGCAGGCATTTGCTCTGGGATTGCGCGGAGAGGTGAGCCCGCAGGAACTGGATGAGGTGGAGGAATTCTTCCGCTCGCGCGGCGCGGCCGTGGAGATAGAGGTCTGCGAACATGCCGATCCCACGCTGATGCGCCTGCTGGAGAAACGAAATTATGAGATCACCGAGCGTTCCAATGTGCTGGTGCGCGAGCTGGGTCCGGCCGATGACGATCCCTCCTTTGCCAATGATGTGATGCTGGTGCGCCAGGAGGATCTGGAGGTGTTCGCCCATGCGGTTGCCTCGGCGTTCAGCCAGGGGAAGGAGCCGAGCGAGGAGCTGATCGATATCTTCCGGGTCTTCTTCCACCAGAGCAATGCAAGCTGTTTCGGCGCTCTGGCCGGCGGCGTTCCGGCCGGCGCCGGCATGTTGTTCATACAGGGGAACGTCGGGGAGCTTGGAGGTGCCGGAACGCTTCCGCAGTTTCGCGGGCGCGGCATCCAGACCGATCTGCTGAAGGCCCGCTGCGCCCATGCGCGTGCCGCCGGTTGTACCGAGGCCATGGTCACTACCGCGCCGGATACGATATCGCAGCGCAACGCGGAGCGGAATGGGTTCCGTGTGGCGTACCGGCGCTTCAAACACAGTAACCGCTAATCTTCGCGAATCTTGGTTGCGGGTGGTTTTGCGTCCTGATCGGTACCAGAGCGGAGGGCTGAAATCTTCGCGGATAATAGAGGGGGTGATAACGGTGAATCCTGGTGGACTCTGTGCATCACGGTCGGCATTATGATGCGGAGATGAAATCTTCGCGGATAATGGAGAGGGTGATAATCGTTAATGCGATGGGATGCACTATCTGCCAATATTACAGGTGCTGATAATTATGCATTTTTGTGCGGAGAATCCTGATGGGTAGTGGAGATGAGAAATGGGGATGAGAGTAGTGGATATAGTAGTGGAGCGGGTTGCAAATGAGTTCACCGCTTTGCCGGCCCCCGTAGGGGGCACCTGTTTGTAGTTCGGAGCGTTCCCCTCTCCGCATCTGAAAGCTCCGTCAGGAGCGGCTCATTGCTGCTATTGTATGGAGCCAGGTAAATGAAATCCACTCTAATACAATGTTCCCTCGAACTGTCATGCTGGCTGCTTGCCATCCCGGTTGCCTGCCATCCCGGTTGCCTGCCACTAACGGTGGGCTGCTGGCGACGGATGCTGGGCCATATCCCAACCGGTACCGTAATGCCGCCAGCATCTGCATTGCATTCCGGTATAATGCCCAATCGAAAATCTAAAATCTGAAATCGAAAATCCAATAATTCCATGATATTCATCCATACGTTGCTCACCGGGGGGCCGCAGACGCGGACGGACGAAAAGGGAAGCTGGCGTACCGCCATCTATCGCGAGCCGCTGAGCGGCGCGGTGGAACTGCTGGAGGGAGGGCTTGCGGGAGATGCTGTGGCCGATACGCAGAATCATGGTTCGCTCCATCAGGCCGTCTGCTGCCATCCGCTCGATCATTACGCCTACTGGAACCGGTTCTACGGGCTCGATGGCAGCAGCCGGGAATTGCGCCCCGGGAGCGTTGGCGAGAACTGGACGCTGGAAGGGGCCGTGGAGTCCGATATCTGCCTGGGCGATAGCTACCGGGTCGGCAGCGCGCTGGTGCAGGTGTCGGGTCCGCGCTATCCATGCAGCAAACAGGAGCGGAAGGTGGGCCTGCACGATTTTCTCCGCAACACCGTGCTGACCCGGCGCACCGGGTTCTATCTGCGCGTGCTGAGTCCCGGCGTTGTGCGTGCCGGCGATGTTCTGGAGCTGGACCGGCGCATCTATCCCGATATATCGATCGAGCGTCTGAACCGTTCAGCGCATGGGGAACTCGATCGGGAGTTCGCCCTTCGCGCCCTGGATCTTCCGGAGCTTATGCCGGTCTGGAATTATCTTTTGCAGTTGAAGCTGAACGGGGAGTTGGAGGGATGATGCCCCCCTGGAAATAATTCCTTCCGGCCAGGTGCCCATAGTATCCGCGCCGCCGGTTGCTCTGGGCTGTCGGGGCCATCATCCTACCGCTCTCCCTGGAAGGAGCCGGCGCTCCGCGAGAGCAGGGCTTCTTCCCGGATCACTCCGATATCCGGATGGCATCCGGATCCTTCCATCGTTCGTGGCGTCTTCCGGAAGAGCGCTACGGTTTACTCCTGTGGCCTGCTGCGCCCGTGGCGGCCTCCTTGTGCCGGGAGAAGTGAGGGCTGCGGAGAGATGGATGGTTGGTCGGATACGATTGTTTGGAATTGTATCCCTCTTCTGAAGTATATTCTCCTCCGATCCTTATCCACATCTCCATACGCATTGTCTCTGCCAGGGCAATCGTATACCCGGAATGAACGCATAGAGAGCCGTTCCGGGGCAATCGCACAAGATCCTTCCCTGTCCCTCCCATGAGAATCCTCGTCGTCGACGATGAACCTCGCATTGCCAATGCCATACGGCGTATGCTGGTTCGGGCGCATTACAGTGT
Organism: Candidatus Kapaibacteriota bacterium; assembly: GCA_048594725.1. Lineage (GTDB taxonomy): Bacteria > Bacteroidota > Ignavibacteria > OLB7 > OLB7 > JAFDZV01. Next base: position 12,415 of record JBMDXA010000198.1, on the reverse strand, counting down.
CGATCTCGCATATGATGGCGAACTGGGGCTCGAGCTGGCGCTGGTCCACCAGTACGATCTTATCATTCTGGACCGGCAGATGCTGAAGCTGGATGGCCTTGATCTCTGCCGCCAGTTGCGCCACAACGAGATCCCCACACCGATCGTGGTGCTGAGCGATATCGGCTTCTCGGCCGATATCATCACCTGCCTCAACGAGGGGGCCGATGATTATCTGACCAAGCCGTTCGACTTCGGTATACTGATGGCGCGCATCCAGGCGCTCATCAGGCGCAGCAACGACCAGAAACGGTCCGATATCCGGATCGGCGACCTTGTGATCCAGATCTCCACCAGAAGCGTCTACCGTAACGGGCAGCCCATCGAAATGACCGCCAAGGAATTTGCGCTGCTGGAATATTTCGTGATGAACCGGGGGAAGGTGCTCACCCGCGAGCAGATAAGCGAGCATGTGTGGGATATCAACTTCGATCCCAAATCGAATGTGATCGAATCGCTGGTGCGGCTGGTGCGCCAGAAGATCGACCGCAATCACGACGTGCCGCTGATTAAAACGGTGCGGGGGGTGGGCTACAGGTTATCGGAGGTGTAGAAGGGGATGCCCGGTGGTGCACCGCTCTGCCTGTCCGCTTGTGGGGTCGCGGTTGCGCCGTATATGCTCCTCTGCTTCGGCGAACTACGGGCGTAGACGGGAAATCGTGAAGAATTTCTTCACGATTTGTTCAAAAAAAAATCGGCATCATCTGAATCTCATCTTGGTCTCATATTCGGACCTTAGTTTTGAACCTGTTCTTACGTAGTTCATTGAGAACGAGGCAGTGTTCATCGGGATTCAACGCTATACAGCGGTCACGGTTCGGCATCGGTTGCGCAGGGTGGTCCAGCACACGCACAACCAACGGTCCAGCGAGCTACCAGGTCCAGCTCGAGATGCCAGCAGATCTGCTTTCGAAGGATTCCGACGGTAGCTTCGATGTTTTTCCCAACGTCCAGACGGGAGCCGCATCGGGCAAAAAAAGAGTAGAAGAGGGCAGGGTCCGAGTACCTAACGCCGCGTCTTATCTTGGCAGGTGAGATGAAGAACACTGATATAGTTCTCGCAGCTTTGCGGAATGCGTCGAGCCGGATATGGCGTCCGGTTGGCGCATTCCGCTTTTTTATTCCTCCACGAATATAGAGTTCCCCGGCATCGGCCCTATTAGCCGGGCATCCGCCGGAAAACGTCACCACCATGCGATATCAGCGCCTGCTATTTTCCAGCGCTTCCTTCATCTCCTGATTATTCTTATATGCCTTGTCCAGAATATCCGCCAGCGATTGCAGGTGCTCCTCCGGCGTTTTGCTTTCCCACGGCTCGAACGCGCTGAAGGTGCCCCCTCCGGCATCGGGGCTGGGAGGAGCTGTCCGGTCGAACGGTCCGGCCACGCCCGCCATCCATCCTTCGCCGGCCCAATCGGGGTCGCTGGAGTTGAACCGGAAGAGATAATATTCATCATCACCCTCGCTGATGGTTCGCATCAACTCGATGGAATCCGGAACGCTGCCAAGTTCGGTCGGATAGGTGAGCCAGCTCACCATCGCGCTTTCGGCGAACGACTGCTTCGTGGCGTACATGGGAGGGAAGAGATCGGACCGATTCTGCTCGCTGAGATTGCGGAAGAGCCATCCCCGTGTTTCGGGGGCAGCGGCCACCTCGGCGAAGTGCGCGGCAGGTACCACCGTGCCCCCGCGAAGCGATGAGGTGATCGCGAAGAGCTTCAGCCAGGGATCGCGGTAGGAGAGCGCCTCGTGGAGTTCGGCACGGACCTCGCGGCTATCGAAATGCGCCATCAGATCGAGCAGCAGCCCGGCGATGGCGCGGCTCTGCAGGTACTCCGTCTCCCGCATCCATGCCACCCCGGCGGCCTGCTGCCGTGGCCGGAGCACGCTCTCGTGCCGGCGGTAGGCATCCAGAAGAACCTGCGCATGCTCGTCGAACTCGCCGCGCCGGAACTGCGACTTCTCGAAAAAGGAGAGAAGGAGCTGGAAGACCCCGTACTCCATCTCCGGAATATCTCCCAGTTTCAGCAGCGCCGGAAAGAGTATCCTGAGGTCGCGCGGCTTTTCTCCGAGCGTTCCGATGGGAAGGTCGGGAAGTTCCCTGGCATGCTTCAGTGCCAGATCGGTATAGGCCCGCGTGGCCTCGCTACGCTCCATCGAGGCAAGCAGATTGAGCGCTCTGAACTTTGCCGCCTTGGAATAGCGAGCGAAATGGTTGCGGATGATATCGGCCTGGCCGGGGTCCTGCACCGAACCTGCCGCATCTATCAGCACCATTTCCGGCGCCTCCCACTCCTCGCCGGAGTTTGGAAACCGGGCGGCAGCCGCTTCCAGCGCCTCCCTGGCCTCCGCCTTGGTCAGCCCCTCTCTTCCCAGACGGTAGATCCTTGCCGCAGCCGAGTCGCGTACCGGTTGGCGGTTGCTTTTAAGCTGTTCGACCAGCGGTGCCAGGCGCGAGCCCGAATTCTGGCAGGCCGCGGTGCCGCTTGCAAGCAGCAGCGAGAGCGAGCAGAGGAGAAGGTAGCTGGATATCGGTTTGAAGCACATCATACGAGCCGGTTCGTGGGTTGCAGAAAGAGAGAGGCGGGGAGTTCCCGGAAATGAGCCGATAGCAGGCGAGCTGGATCGGAGAACGGCTAAGATGGAGAGAGTCGTGGCACTGTGCAAGCCCGTGGCTGGTCCGTTGTTCGGATCGGATGCCCGTAAACCGGGGAAGAGCGCAGAACCGTAAACGCACATGGCCCCCGCATCCTCTCTGGACGCGGGGGCCATGGTTATGATATCATCCTGATCGGAATCGCCTCTGCTGTTAGCGGGCGATCACGATCTGTCCCTGTGCGGTGCCATCGGCGGTCTGCACGCGGTAGAAGTAGGTGCCGCTGGCGGCGGGAGCGCCGCTGGCGGTGGTGCCGTTCCACTCGATGCTCTGGCGGCCGCTCTTCTGTTCGGCGCCATCCACCAGCATGGTGACCATGCGTCCGGATGCGTCATACAGCGAGAGGGTTACGCGGGAATCGGCCGGCAGGGTATAGCTGATGGTGCTTCCTGCGCTGGTGGGGTTCGGATATGCCGAGAGCTTGAGCAGGCTGCTGAAATCCATGATGCCGGGCATCGCCTTCTTGCCCATCTCGTCTTCCGGTCCGCCCGGCATGATAACCTGGTAGCTTTCGCCGCCCACCGCCATATCCATTCCCTCCTGGAACTGGAGCAGATCGAAGTAGTACCGCTGGCCTCGCAGCCAGTCGGGCATCTTCTCCGGATAGTTCACCTGCGTCAGCGCGGTGAAGCGCTCATCCGGTCCCATGCTGATGCCGCGCAGCCTGACGTGCGGGGCGACGATGCGGATAACCGGGCCGCTGCCATCTTCGCTGTCCACAAGCTCGAACCCTTCGCCCTGCGCTCCATGATCCATCCAGCGCTGGAGGATATGGGGGGGGAGCTTGAAGTCCAGCGTGCAATAATCGGTGAGATATCCGCCGTCGGCGCTTCCCACCAGCTCGAACCCGAGGTCGATGATCCCATCGGCCTCCATCGCGTGGGCGATGTCGATATCGGCGCCGTGCATGTAGTCGTCAAGCGTGGTGATATTGCGCGAGGCGATATTGTTGTTCTCCCGTGCGTTATCGGTCGCCGACGGCCCTTCCGGCACGTGCATCGGATCTTCCGCCGAGACGAATCGTGCCAGCAGGCAGTAGTGCGCGTTGAACGTGTTGACGTAGGAGGGAACGTTGTTCCAGACCGCGTACACATAGCGATCGTGGGTGGCCGGAAGGTTGATGACATCGGCCGTGCCGATCAGATCACCCTTGAGAACGCCCGCGTCGATGAAGCCGCTCCAGCTATTGGGCCACGGCGTGCTGGTGGCCGCACGGGTGTAGTAGAGATACACCTTGCCGTTCTTCAGCATCTCGGCGCCGATGTTCTTCACCTTCACATAGACGTAGTTCGGCTGGCCGACGATCGGGCGCTGCACGAACTGGCGTCCGGGGATATGTCCGTCCGGGTTGTTGCGGATGAAGATATCGGGGCTGTTCCAGTGCCCGCCGTAGGTGCCGGTGCAGACGCTGCTGGGCTCCGCGCCAAGGTCGCCGCTGCAATCGGCGATCATCACATCCGGATCGTTGTTCGGGAGCGTGACCGACAGGCCGCAGGTGAATGCGGATGCCATATAGCCCTGGTCGATCGACTGCACGCAGACGTCGTAGGTGTGTCCCGGGGTCAGCCCGCCGATGGTCCAGGTGCGGGTATGGTTGGTGTTCCCCATCGCCGGGATATGACGCTTGCCGGTGCTCAGGTTCGCCATCGGCGACATGACGATATCGCCGGTGGTTGCGTCCTTGATATAGAGGTTATAGGTCAGCGATGCCGACGGCGACTGCGCGTCGGTGGAGGCGTTCCAGGTAACCGTCAGCGAGCGGGAGGAGGAGCTGAGAGCTGCCAGCCCGGTAGGCGCCGTGGGGGCCGTGTTGGAGGCCGTCAGGGTGTTCCGGTAGATCTTGGTCTTGGTAGAATCGATATACGGGCTGGTCTGGCGCTGCCAGCCGGCCAGCAGAATATCCAGGCGGGAGTCGTTATCGTAATCGCCGAAGACCGCCTGGCTTTCGTAGACGCCGTAAAGGTAGACCGGGGTGCCAAGGCCGCCGCTTCCGTTGCCCGGATAGACACGGGCGGTGCGGTACTGGCCGGAGGGCCATTCGGTGCCGGTAACCACCAGATCCAGTTTGCCGTCGTTGTTGTAATCGCCCCAGCAGAGCGAGCCGTCGGCAATACCCTGCGAGGCGCTGTACGACTGCGAGAAGGTACCGTTGGCGTTGTTCGTATAGATCTTGAAATGTGCCGATCCGTACGGCGCATAGCCGCTGGTGCCGGTGATAGCCAGATCCAGATAGCCGTCATTGTTGGCATCGCCCCAGGCCACCGCGCCGGCGCCCACGTTGACGATATTGGTGATGCCGGAGTTGACCAGCACGCCGCCGTCGTTGCGGTAGATGCGGGTGACGGGGGTATCATAATGGGCCACGAATCCGATCACCGCCAGATCCAGATCGCCATCCTTGTCGTAATCGCCCCAGGCCGCATCGGCGAACTGCACGCGCGTTACCGGGCCGGTCCACCCGAAGGTGCCGTAGCTCAGCATGTCGGTGAAGTTCCAGCCGCTGGAGGCCCCGTCGTTACGGTACAGATATGCCGACCACGGGCCGGTAGGGCCGTTCGAGTAGCCTGCGGTGAAGAGGTCCTGGTCGCCGTCGTTATCGTAATCGCCCCAGGCGGTGGTGCTCATCCCTGTTCCCACGAAGGAGGAGGGGGTGGCGTCGCTGAACGTCCCGGCGCTGTTGGCATAGAGCTTCAGCCCCGGCAGGTATGTGGAGACGAGCAGGCCGCTGGTGACCACATCGAGCTCGTTATCGTTGTTGAAATCGCCCCAGGCTCCGCGGCTGACGCCGTTGCCCCCGCCGATGGTGGCGAGGCCGGCGCCGATCGCCGAGAAGCTGCCGGAGGTGTTCTTGTAGATATCGGTGAACTGGGCGTGCGACTGCATCTGGCCGGTCAGGATCAGATCCATCCAGCCGTCTCCATCATAATCTCCCCACACCGATGTGCCGTGGTGTACCCCGGTGAGGCCGGCATTGATATCGGTGAACTGGGCGGGGGCGGTGGAGGCCGCAAAGAGCGCGGCGGTGCAGGCGATAGCAAGCGCGCGCGCACGCCGTATCGTGGTAGAGAGTCGCCCATCGGTCGCTTGTCCGCTTGATGGTGTCGTTCGACGCGGATGTCGCATAAATAAGCTCCGTCTGATATGGTGAAGAATAATCGCCGGGCCCGTATGGTGTCCGGCTTCGAGCCGTGTTGCTGTTGGTCTGGTGCCGGCGGAGCGGGAGTGATGGCGCCACCCGGAAGCCCGTGACGCATGAGCGCCGCCGGAATCTTCCGATGAGTTCCCGATCCTTCGGATATAGGGATAGTGTTCCGGGAGAACCCGCACTGGGGCCCCACCGGTTGGTTTTTCTCTGAGTTCTCTAGACCGTCATCGATCTGCCGGTCAGGGTGTTTTTTCTATGCTATCATCGTGGCAGTTCATATGCCGGATATGGCATAAGCGCAGCATAGGGGCGATGATATTCTGTGGCTATGGTATTCGAACGGTGTTTATTTCACGATTGTATGGAGGCTGACTGATGCAGGGTCTTTTTCAGCTGTATCTGAACACGAACCTGTGCGGATCAGTCGTAGCACGGATTGAGAGGGACGAGAACCGTGCTGAAACGTAGACAGACCAATTTAGGACGGCACGTAGTAATTCCAATGAAATAAATTAATGGCCCGAATAATTTTTATCGAAAAACAGCAATCGGGAGGTAGTATTTCTTTGGTAGTTTTATTATGTGATGCCGGCTGTGCCGGGGAGCGCGGAAGAATTTACGGAACAGCATCTATTCCGGGATGAGTTCTCCCGGGAGCGGGCCTGGCAGTAGCATCGCACTCTTCCATGTGCTGTCGATTTTTCAAGCCGGGGAGAATAGGAGATCCTGCCCGTATACCGTCGGGCCGGGCACATCCGCTACGGTGATTTCTTTCGGCCAGGTGGCCCGCCGAGCGTGGTATGGCATTGGGTTGGCCGGAACGATACCGGACAGGGAGAATAACTGGTGATTGCGATAAAGTGCGTATGTATCCTTTGAACTATGTCGACCTTTTGCTGATCGGGGTGGTGCTGGCGAGCATGGCCGCCGGATGGCGCCGCGGCTTCATCCTCGGCCTGTCGGATCTGGTGCGCTGGACAGGCGCGCTGCTGCTGGCGCTCTGGCTGTACCAGTATGTGATGCTGGCGCTGGAATCCCTGTTCGGCTGGACCGATCCGGTGCGTGCCCCGGCGGCATTTCTGCTATCGGTTCTGGCAGGCGTGGGCATTATGAGAGGCCTGTCGCGCCTGCTGCTGGGGCGTCTTTCCGGCCGTGCGCACGAGCATCCCGCAAATCGCGCGTTCGGGCTGCTGGCCGGGGGCCTGCAGGGAATTGTCTATGCGGCGATACTCGCCACGCTGATGCTATCGCTGCCGCTGCCGGGAAATCCGGGTAATGCCGCGCGCCAGAGCGGGATGGCGAACCTTCTGGCCGCGCAGACCGATCGCCTGGAGGGAGCGCTGGCCCCGGAGATCCAGGAGTGCATCGACGAGACGCTGACCCGCCTGCTGGTGCGGCCGGAATCCGGGGAGTCCGTGCGGCTTCCGTTTACCGTGGTATCGCCTGAAGCCCGTCCGGATCTGGAGGCAAGGATGCTGGTGCTGCTGAACCAGGAGCGCGCGGCCGAGGGGCTGGCCCCGCTGTCGGCCGATACGGCATTGCGCTCGGTGGCGCGGCTGCACTCGACCGATATGTTCGCGCGGGGATATTTCTCCCACGTCTCGCCGGACAGCCTCGATCCCTTCGACCGTATCCGGGAGGGGGGCGTGCGGTTCCGTGTGGCCGGGGAGAATCTGGCGCTGGCGCCCACGCTGAAGATCGCGCACACCGGGCTTATGAATTCGCCGGGGCATCGTGCGAATATTCTCCGGCCGCAGTTCGGCCGCGTCGGCATCGGCATCATGGACGGGGGGAGGCGGGGACTGATGGTGACGCAGAATTTCCGGAATTGATAAATCATGACATCCATCCTCCGATAATAATCGCCGAAATAATATATCGGCGGTATTTGGAAAATGCATTTTAATGTTGTTTTCAGGGCCGATATCTCGTAAGTTTACAACGAGATCCATCACAGCACCGATAATGCCCCCGAGAATTTAATAACACCACAACCTATCTGGAGGATCAGAATGGCTGATCTCAGTTTTACCATGCAGCCCCAGCAGCAGACGCAATGGTGCTGGTCGGCTGTATCGACCAGCACATCATTGTTCTACAATGCTGGCAGCACATGGACACAGTGCAAACTTGCCAATTCGGAATTGGGGCAGACCACCTGCTGCCAGAACGGCGGTTCGGCGGCCTGCAATATTCCGTGGTATCTCGATAGCGCCCTCATCAGAACCAATAATCTTAATTACTGGGCGGGCGGGGCATCCACCTATACAACGGTGGAGCAGCAGGTCAATGCTTCGCGTCCTCATGGCGTGCGCATAGGATGGAGCGGCGGTGGCGGGCATTTCGTCATCATCAGCGGGTATACTACCGGCCAGGTGCTGACCATTCGCGACCCCTGGTACGGCACGTCGTATATCACCTACACCACCCTGAAGACCGCGTATCAGGGAAGCGGATCGTGGACCCATTCCTACTTCACCAAACCATAAAGGGCGTTATACGATGGCATTGACAATTTCGACTCCGTCGCAGGATTCGCTGAAGGCGCTGGAGGCGGCGGCCCCGCAGTTCTCCGGGGTGATGAATATCTCCCAGGCCCTTCACGCTAACGCCTCCGAGGGTACCGTGCCGCATCAGGTGTTCACGGTTGGCCTTAGCGATCTGAACGATAGCACCTGGGTGGAGAAAGCCCGGCCCGTGGCATGGCGATATCTGCTTCAGGGCCAGGATGGCACCGCCATGGCCGCTGAAGTGAATCTCTCCGCTCAGGGCGATCACGGCGTTGCGCTGAACGAAGGGCCGTTCGTGGAGCAGACCGCCGACCTGCTGGCGGAGGCCCGCTCGGACCAGAGCGTGGAGAATGGCGACTACGAGTTCGCCGTGCTTAGAATCCCGGCCATCTATGTGATGGCGCTCTGGCTGAAGAGCCGGAATTCCGGGGATGATATCTTCATTCCCATGGGGCCGACGCTGGAAGAGCTGGAGCCGGGGCGCCACTACGGGCTCGATGAAATCACTTCGATTCTCGTAGCCGCCGCCAAGGATGCGCTCGCGTTCGATAGTGCGCCTCGCTCGTAATACCAGAACCGATTCGATACGTATCATCGAAGAGCCGGAGACGTCCGGCTCTTCTTTTTTTACCGTTGAAATAATGCAGGCGGTAGAATCCGGTTTCTCCCGTACGATATCATCTGCGGAGCTGCATGAAATTATTCTGCCAGCGATGTATACCGGCTAATATTCCTTCGGTTTGCAGGCGGCACGTGAACCAGGGGAGGCGCAAGGGAGAAAAAGAATCGGTTGTTTCTCTTCTGTGCGCTCCTGCCAGCTTCGCATGAAATTCCCCCGCCGGTATCGCCGGATTTTTTTTCAGGAATATTTTTTATTCCCCGGACACCGAAACAAGCGTTCCGGTGAATTTCTCCTGATCCGGATCATACCGGATATCGTAGCTGTCCAGCGTTCCGCCGCGCCCCCGGTAATCGATGTTGTACTGCCATCTTCCCTTCCCGGAGGGGCTCTCCCGGAACAGCCGGTCTATCCAGAGGAGCGTCCCGGATGTGGTATCCTCACCGGAGGTTATGGAAAGTTCCACCGGATAATGAATCACCCGATCCTGCCGGGGGCTGTAGCCGAAGAGCGCCGTTTGCAGCCCCATGCAGGCCATCGCATCGAAAAATGGCACTTCGAGCGCGCTGCCATCGCCGTTGTAGTCGCGGAGATCGAGAAGTGCGGGGCGTCCCTCGTTCCCTTCGGCGACCCCTGGGACAGGGTAGTGGAGGCCGCTCTGGATGGAGTAGGGGATATCGAACGTGTCCGCTTCATCCAGTCCCTGGCCGATATCGACCGTGTTGATGATGCTGTGCGAGCCGTCATCGACCAGCGAGAGCCGTATCACGCCGCGATAATGGCTCCCGCGTGTCTCCTCGGGGCAGGTATAGGGCTCATCCGGCATCTCCCTGGGATATCGTTTCGGGTTCATGCTCCAGAGATACAGCCACCGTCCGGGTCGCCCCGGCAGGCTTATCCTGGCGCTGTCGATGATCGTCGCCGATGCCGGGATGCCGTCCGGAGGGGAGGGGGGAGGGGAGTTCAGGGTTGCGCCGGCCGCGCTATCGGCCGCAAGCGGGGTTCTCTCCCGGATAGGCTGCTCCCCGGAGCCTTTCTCCGTGCCGCCGCAGGCCATGCAGAGGAGCGCCAGGGGAAGGATGATGGCCGCTGTGGCAAGCGGGCGCCCGTTCTTTATGGGGCGGTCTGGGAGGAACATCGGGAATATCGTTTCCATCGTGGAATTGAAAGCTGATCCGGGCACACACCGTATGCCGCAATATACCTCCCCGTTCCTGTACGCGGCGTCCGCCCCGGGCGTATCCGGGGCCTGCGCGGAACCGGTTGCCGGTTCAGGAATCCGGGGAGAGCCTGTAGTACACGTCCCCGCGCCCGGCCTGCCGGATTCCGGCCTCCCCGACTTTCCGTACTTTCCCCGGTTCCGGCGGGGGATGGAGGATTTCGAGGAAACATTCCAAACCGAGGGAACCCCCGCATGATGGCTGCGTCTAAGCAGGCAAGTAATCGGAAACGGTTCTTTTCCAGCGGATTACGCCGGAGGAGAAGCCTGGGATTCCGGGAACGACACTGAATACGGACCGCGCCATCCAACGGCGCATCGCGTAGCGGCACGGGGGCCTGGCAGACGATCTGCGTGCCGATCCGCGATGTTCCGAGGGACAGCGTTCTCATACGATCAATACCTAGGGAGGTACTCGTGAAGCGTTTTATGCTCCTTGCAATGGGCGTCCTTGTGACGGCTCTCTCTCCGATCGGCTCGAATGCGCAGTCGATTCTCAGAGGGCTGATCGAGGAGGACGGCGCCTCTACCAATATTGAGGATTCCGTGCCGCCGCAGCGCGTCGGAATGCCCCAGTTCGATATGAATCTCTCGGAGAACGGCACCGGATCGGTGACCGGCTACTGCTTCGATGAATATCTGATCGCTCCGCGCCGCACCACGCGGTTCGAGAATGTGCTGGCCGGCAATACCGATGCGGTGGTTCGTACCGCCGACGGCCACAGCATGAGCCTGAAGGATGCCATCGCCAAGGGGGATGTCTCGGTCAGAGCCCTGCAGCTTCGGGTTACGTTCGCCAACAACACCCCGCGCCCGATGACGATCCGTGCCAGCCGCCCGGTGGTGCTCTGGGATCGTCATGGCGGCGATGTCAGCCAGAACGCGCTGAACGTGATGGCAAGCCCGAGCGATGACTACGATCTGAACCAGAAGCGCGTGTGGCGGTATACCACCGCCGAGCGTGTTCTGGCCGTGCTCGGATATTATGAGGGATCGGTCTGGGATATCGATCGCGACCGCTTCCAGATGGCCGCCGCTTCGTTCCAGCGGGACAAGGGGATGGCCGCCGGCGGGCAGATGAACGACGAGACGGTCAACCAGCTCCTCAGCACCGATCAGGAACTTCGCTCGCGGCTTCGCTCGCTCGGGTTCCGCGATCAGGAGGGGCGCAGCATTCATGAGGATCTGGCCGCCCAGATCCGGGGCTACCAGCGCTATCTCGGCATGAAGCCCACCGGCCGCTGGTCGCAGGAACTGGCCTCCCGTCTCTCCTCCGATGAGAAGTTCGTGCCGCAGATCGCAGCGCTCAAGGTGGACGGCAAGACCATCGGCGAGGTGCTGGCCGACAACGGCAAGATCCCCGATGTGCTCACCTATCTGAAGGGAGAGAAAGGGGTGATGATCCTGATGCAGACCCCGGAGGGAGTGGAACTCTGGAACCGTAATGGCCGCAGCCTGAAGTTCGAGGGGAAGAACGATGCGGCGCTCCGCAAGCTCGATGATGCCGCCGCCCGCAGGGTGTCGATGGCATCGAAGGAGGATCGTGTGGTGATCTACCCGCGTGCCGGAAACGGAGAGAAGGTGGCGCTGATGGTGGGGGACAGGACGGTGGAAGTGGACGGCAACGAGCTGAACCGTTATCTCGACGGCGGCGAACTGCCGAAGGCGATGGCCGCCATGCTCGACCCGATCGTACCGTCCGCGGGCTCGGAGATGACCGGCCGCCGCAACGCGCCGAAGCTGATCGTCTATCGCGGCCCGATGGCACAGGGACGCACCGGTATCGAACCGCTCCGCAAGGCGGGACTGGATCAGGCCGACGGTGCCAGACTTGCCACTGCGCTGGATCGCAGCTACGGCGACCGGGCGATGGTCTACCTGAGCGATGATCTCCGTCTTGGTGCCAAGCAGCTCCGGAACGAGGATATGGGAGCGCTTCGCACTATCCGCCCCAGCGGCGCAAGCCTTGCGCTGGCGCGATAAATCCGCAGAGCAATAGGGATCGGTTTACGCTGTGAGGTGTGAACTCAAACGCTCCCCCCGTCCGAACAGGGCGGGGGGAGTGTTTTTTTTGATGGGAGTGCCCTGAATCGTCATGGCGCCCGATTTCTGCCCTACCTGGTTGGGGCGGTTATTCTATAGGCAACTATATACTTGAGCGACCCTGAGTAGCCAATCTTTAAGGAAGCCCACGCAAAGGCGCGAAGGCGCAAAGAAGGTGTCTTTC
>JBMDXA010000197.1:0-10476 GCA_048594725.1 Candidatus Kapaibacteriota bacterium | reverse complement strand
ATGGAGCTTCAGGGTATCCTCTACCATGATCCTGAAGGTCATGCTCTTGTCCCCCGGCGCGAACGTTATCGGCGAGATGATCTTCATGTTGGAGCTGAGGGCGATATCGCGAACGGTTGCCAGCCCGCGATCGTAGCGGTAGAGTTCCGAGCCGAAATAATGGATGTCGTTCACCTCCACATCGGCCACCGCGCCATTGCTGCCGGGCACCGGATGGAAGATGATATTCGGTGCGAGCGTATCGGGGATCTTCATGTAGATGATCCGCACCAGCGTCGCATGGCGCGAGGGGTCGGCATCGTAATACCGGTCGCGCACTTCCAGCAGCAGCTCCCCATCCAGCTCCGGGTCTATCACCTCGGCGCTGAAGTTGGTCTGTTCATCCCCCGGCGTGATGGCAGGAGGAGCATAGTTCATATTGATATTCGAAAGCACCACGATGCTCTCCAGCCCGCGGTCCCAGGCACGCCGGTCGGTTGCGATCACATCCCACTTGCGGGCCGGGTCGCGCGGATCGGCCGATGGCACATCCCGCACAATGGCAACCGGCGGGAGGGTATCGGGAACGGTGCAGTAGGAGATATCAATGGTATCGGCATTGCCGGCGAAATCCGCCACGCGTACCCTGGCAAGGGCATTCTCCATGGAGTCCAGCACGCGCAGGCGGAAGGTGGCGCGCGGATCGTACGGCCGGATGGGAGCATACCCCCGCTCGAAGTTCACCGCCAGCAGCTCGAAGTTCGTCGCGCCGGGAAGTGTCTCGATCGATCCGAACCCGTAATCCCCCGCCTCCGGGGTCTGGTGCAGGCGGTCCACCAGATAATAATAGTACTCGCGCGCGTTGCACGGCAGCGCCGGATCGCCACCGGCGGTGACGATGCTGTCGATCTCCGGAACGAAGATATCGGGACGGGGATCGTAGCGGACCGAATCGCGCGAGACGTTGCCGTAGCAATCGCGGACGGAGAAGACCATCCGCGCGAATTTCGTGGTATCGATCACCTGCGCCCTCATGGTGGTGGTGACCGTGGTGTCGCAGCGAAGGAACGTATCGTAGCTGAACGAGACGTTGTTCCCGTCGTTCTCCTCCACGATGATCGTATCCAGCCCGGTATCATCGAGGTAGTCGCGATGGCGGTCGAACGTGCGGAAGTTCCAGAGCGGATAGGGGTTCCGGGTGTAGCCCAGCCGCTCAATCGGCGGCGGGAGCGTATCGACGGGGGGACCGATGGTGGTATCCTTCCACCGTTTTATCGCCACCATCGGCCGGCATTTATCCAGCAGCAAACGGGGCGGCCCGCCGGAGCTGGCGGTGAAGTAGCGGAAGTCGAGCGGGATATCGTCGAAGTCCATATCGTTCCCCGGAACCAGATTCAGCCGCCAGACGAGCTTGCCGGTGGCGTTCGATGCAAGGAAGAGGCTCTGCGTGGCCGGCGTGGAGGGATCTATCGCCAGGCGCCCCTCGCTCCCCCCGCTCCCGATAGGCTCCATCAGCGATATGGTATAATGGGCGCCGTTGATAGAGGTATTGCTCACCCACATCTCCACATCGAACTGCGACGGGAGATACGGCCCGTTCTCCTTCTTCTGCTCTATCACCCGCTCGGTTTTTATATCGATGAACACCCCGTTATCGCGGCAGTGATAGAGGTTGTTCCCCTTGCGGTCGCTCAGCCCGAACGCCGTGCGCACCGTCCCTTTCCCGTAGAGCTTTTCCCAGCGGAGCACGGTGGCGCAATCCCCGAGCGCGCGGTTGATATCATTGCCGCTGATCTCCCAGGAGCGGTGCTTCAGCACATCCCAGCTTCCGATCACGAACATGTTGGGAGGGGTCAGCGGAAGCCCGCCGTGCGTAAGCCCCCTCATCCTGTGGATCGGCAGAACGTCGTTCAGGGTAGGCTCGGGCTGGTAGGTGAAATCTCCCACATGATAGAATTCGGGGATGGTATCGTACGGTGCGGTGAAACGCTTTCCCAGGCCATAGACCGGAAAATATCCCCGGTCGGTCAGTAGCGACGTACGATCGCTCTGTCCGCCGGAGCTTTTCGAGCCGCTGTTGTAGGTATCCAGCATCATGAAGATGCCGAGCTCGCTGGGAAAGAACGGATCGGAGGTATAGCTGAATTCGATCACGATATCACCACCGTCGTCAAGGGGGCTCCGCTCCTTTTCGGTGAAGATCCGCATCGTCACGGTATGCGATCCGATATGCTTCCAGACCACCACCACCGAATCGGGAGCGGCCTTGTAGATGCTGTCGAACGGCATATAGGGAATCGCCTGATTGGTACGGTCATCCTTGGGCCGCCTGACAGTATCCCCGTTTGCGTTGCTGAAGTAATATTCGTCGTTGCCGGACCGGACCCGGAAAACAATGCTGCTGGTGATGCTGTAGAGAAACTTGGTGTTCTCGTAATCCGGCCCGGCCTGCATATAGAAGCGGCCGCCGCCGATCATGCTCTCGGGGGAGTCGGTGACAAAAGCGTTGATGAATCTGTTTCCGATGCGCAGTTCGCGCTGAGCAAGAAGAGCCTGATTCTCTCCGAGCGGCAGCACGAGCATCAGCAGAAACAGGTAGAATGCGTAGGGACGACGCATGCAGTGCCTGGTGAGGGTTTGACAAGGAATCATAGTGGAAGCAGGTATAGGGTGAACAATGCTCTAGCCACAGATTTTTACAACGTCTTTCATAGAACGTATTGGCGGTGCGGAACATCTCCAATGGAGATTAACGACCCGCCAGAGGGAGCTATGTTTCAATACATCGTTCCCGCCGCATTTTTATTCGCTCGGAGCGGATAACCCACGGCAGGGAAGATGTGAACGGGACGGGATGAACGTACAGACGTATTGGCAGTAAATCATGTGCTCCCGGTCCCGGGAGCACATCGCTTATCGGTCTTGCAGGTCGAAACGCACACCCACGAGGAACTGGAGCGAGTTCAGCTTCAGGTCCGGGTTTTCCAGCACCGGGTTCATCGGGATGGTGTACATCAGGCGCGGCCCCAGCTTGAGCCGCCGGCCGATTGGAAGCTCCGCCCCCACAAAGATGGCCGCATCCAGACCGAACGAGGAGGCATCGGAGCGATCCTCTTCGGCGAAGACCTTGGAATAGGGATCGGAGGATTCACCATCGGAGTAGAACACCTCCGAAAGTCCCACATCGGGGATATCCACGGTCTTGGAGATGATGTTCTTGGTGTACTGGATGCTGGCGTTCGTCAGCAGGTTGGCGCTCAGGCCGGCCCCCACGTAGATCGCCTTGGCGGGATAGAGCTTCACCGACGGCAGCAGGAACAGGTAGGAGAAGCTCCCCTCCCCCACGTTCTCGAAATCCACGCTCACATCCGGATAGACCGATGCGTCGGTGGTACGGATCGGCACCAGCTCGCGGGAGTTGTAGGTGCTCTTGATGCTCCGCCCCTGATAGCCGAGAAGCGCCTCGAACCGGAGCACCTCCGGCACGATCGGGTAGTCGTAGGCGAGCGCGAAGATCGCGTTGATCTTTGCCCCTTCGTTGAAATCACCGCAGCCGGCCAGATAGCGGCCGCTCTGCCATACCGACGAGAGCCCTACCTCAAGACCGATGCGCTGGAACTCGGTACGGAATTCCAACGGATTGTCCTCCCCCTGCGCATACGCGGGAGTGAGTTCCCCGGCAAGGATGAGTGTGGCCGCGAGAGCCACGAAGATGCCCCTTGAAACCGTCATAGCAGTTATCATATGAGGGATGTATCGGTGTACAGGCACGCCGGACTTTGAAAAAACCTGGGGTGAGGAGCTATCGGCATGCCGGCAGTGCCTAGAGATCTATGCTCCATCGCCATGAAAGCCAGAGACGACGAGAATTTACAGATATTCCCTTGTGGAAGCCAGAGATTGAATCATCTTTCTTTCCACCGGCTCCAGCGTTGCAGGCTTATAACCGCATAAGACCCCGGCAGCCCCCGAAAAGTAACCAGCAAAGCGCAATTCCCGATGGCAGCGAACGACCAGCATAATGATTCCCCCCTCTTCCGTGGCGCCCGTGGCTCGGCCGTGAAGATTCTGACCCGTGTGGAGCAGAGCGATGCCTATCTGGATAAGCTCCTGAACTCCGAGCTGAACAATGGCGATCTGAGCGATCAGGACCGGCGCCTGCTGACCGAGCTTACCGCCGGCGTGCTCCGCTGGCAGGCGAAGCTGGACTGGGTGCTGACCGGATTTTATCATGGGGAATTCTCCAAGTGTATCCCCGTGGTGAAGAACGCTCTCAGAGTGGCGCTCTACCAGATCATGTTTCTGGACCGCATCCCCCACTCCGCCGCCGTCAACGAGTCTGTGGAGATCGTCAAGCGGCTCAAGGGGGAGAAATCGGCCAACGTGGTCAACGGGGTGCTCCGGAGCGTGATACGCCGCATCGATGCTATCACCTATCCGGAGCCGAACGGTGACCCGGCCCGCTATCTCTCCATCATGTTCTCACACCCCCTCTGGATGACCCGCCGCTGGGTGCAGCGCTACGGAGCAAAGCAGACCGAGGAGCTAATGCGCGCCAATAACGCGCGCCCCCACCTCTCGCTCCGGGTGAACCCGCTCCGCGGCACCGCCGATGAGCTTATCGAAAAGCTCCAGGAGCGTGGCCTGACGCCGCGCCATTCCCGCTATCTGAAGGATGTGGTGGTGGTGGAGGGTCTCTCCAATATCGGGGGCGATCCGCTGTTTCAGGAGGGATGGTATACCATTCAGGATGAGGGTGCCGCGCTCGCCTCGGAGCTTGCCGGCGCCCGTCCTGGCATGCGGGTGATCGATCTGTGCGCCGCTCCCGGCGGCAAAAGCACGGCACTGGCGGAGGATATGCGGGGCGAGGGGGAAATCATCTCGGTGGATAAATACGAGGCGAAATTGAAGCTGATCGATACCGCCGCCGGGCGCCTCGGGTTCCAGGAAATCATCCATACGGCAACCGGCGACGCCCGCACCGCGCAGTTCGATCCGGCCGACGTGGTTCTGGTGGATGCCCCCTGCTCCGGCCTGGGCGTGCTGGGCAAGAAGCCGGATATCAAATGGAAGCGGGAGCCGGATGATATCGAATCGATGGCGGCGCTCCAGCTGGAAATCCTGGAAAATGCGGCGGCAATGGTGAAGCCCGGCGGGCATCTGGTCTACTCCACCTGTACGGTAGAACCGGCGGAAAACGAGGATGTGGTGAAATCATTTCTGGCGAAGCACCCGGAGTTCGAGCTGGTACCGGCCGGCGAGCTTCTCCCGGCCGATGTCGTCACCCCAGAGGGATTTCTCAGCACCCTCCCTCACCGGCATGATACCGATGGAACGTTCGGGGCGCGGTTGCGGAGGAGATAGGAAGACTCGTCATAAGGGTATGTGCGTGAGATTTCAAGCACATACCCTTATTCATATCTCTATCGTCGTAAATCTTCAGCACCAGCACCTAGATTTATTCGAAGATGCGTTGTTGGCTCCAGCCATCAACGAGCCAGGGTTGAACTCGGCGGGGATTATTTTGCCCTGGAAGCCAATGCTGATCATGTACAGGACAGCGGTTGAATCTTCCGCCACAGATCATCGGGAATACGCCACACTGTCGGCAGGGCGATCTTATCGGCCATATGAAAGTCCTCAGAAAACTTTACACTGTCAACAAGCTCTCGCCCTTCTTTATTGCCCCCAATTACTTCTGGGATAGACCCTAGGGGTCAATAAGCTCATTAACAAGCATCAACCAAGTGCCTCGCTATTATTGAGATGGTGGGAACCATTCACCGGCTACTTCACCAGACCAGCCGGCTCGAAAGACTTCATCGGCTGTAGCCCAGCCCGCCTCTCCTCCCCCTATTGCACAATTGATCTCAACAACCTTAAAATCCTTTAGCGAAGGGAACAAAGCATTTCCTTTCTCAATAGGATTAGGGCCGGGCCAAACGGAATCACACTCGTCACACATCAGTACGATTGTGGCCCCATCGCTGCAACGACGGAAGCCAATACTTCCTTGCTCACAAATTGGACACATCTTGGCGATATAAAGCATTTTTCAGTCCTAAAGCATTAGAATGGGAATGCAGTCACGATATTGGAAGTCCCCTTTTCAACAACGATCTTAATACTTGTCAGCATTGGGTTACCTGTGGCTGCACCGGCTTGACCACCTACAAAGCCAACACGTCGGCCCATATCGACTATGTAGACAGTTCGATTACCTTGGTCAACAGTTGTCACAACCGATGCATTATTTACAACATGCGTCCAAGCCTCATCAACGACATCGAGGGTTCCTGTCAAACCCGCATCGAATACACCATGAGCCCCCGGCCTTGACGGAATATCTGTAGCATGATTGAGAACATGCTTCACCCGATTACCGAAACCGGGATCATGACCATATAAAAGGCCCGCTCGCGACTCCCACAGCTTTACTCCTACAGATCGAAGAACCCCTCTTGCTGATGTCCCCCCACCAGCCTGTGCAAGGCCCATAATAATGGCTTTCCCGATACCAGTGGCTATGGCCTTCACCATAAATATATCGGAAATAGCTATAGCAACGTTGATAGTTCCCCATAGATAATTTCCTGTCTGGAAAGCATTAAGCGCGGTTCGTGCAGGGGCCCATACTGGGATAAAACTCTCCAGAAATCCTGGTTCACCTACGGGTTCACTAGGAGTGACGAAACTATTATCAGCGACCACTATTGGTGGCGGCACGACCTTCACTCCAACGTTTGTTACCTTTGCTAGAACAGGTTTGGCAGGCTTCGGAGATGCCTTTTGTGCTTTAGCTTTACTCTGAGGCTGTGACTTCGAATTTTTCTCCCAATAATAGCCGGGATACGTATAGTTCCACAGCTTAACATCTGCATGCCATGATTGAGGGGCGTATTTCGGATGATAATCACCGAAACGTTGAGTAACCTGTTCCATGCTCGGAACTTCCTCATAGTCCGATCCATTCCACTGACGAAACCCATGTTTCGCTGGTGGCGGGTCATCTCGCCTGAACGTCCCCTTTTTAAGATCCTCATCATCCTGTGTACTGTTTGAGGGGCCAGGCTGAGGTTCACCTTCCTTCTTGTTGGGGTCTCCTCCCGTCGGCTCGGCACCGCTCGGATCAGCCAACGCAATCGGATTCCCCCCCATCGCCGCATAAGGGGATTCCCACTCGTGCGTCACCGGATCACTGCTCCAGAAGCGGCCAAGCCGCGCATCGTACTGCCGGAAATAGGTAGTGTAATGGTCGCCGGCGACGGCGCTGTCGTGCTCCATCCCATTGTAGCCGTAGCGGTAGCCGGCGCCATCGAGGTAACGCCCCGGCTGCTCCATGCCATAGGGATAGAGATTGCTGTAGGTGACGATATCGGCGCGGAACTCGCCCGGCGTCCCTCCAACCACATCCGAGAGGAGCCGATCGGTGATGACCACGCGGGGATTGCCCAGATGATCGGTCATCTGGTAGTACTTCTTATCGAGCTGGCGCGTATAGACCGTATCCGGCGCCGGAGCATCCAGATCGATATTTCCGCTGCGGGCTATGCCCTCGCGGGTAAGGCCATAGATCGGGAATTCCACGAAGTCGATGGTGCAGACCGGGAACGGAGTGGGATCGCATGCATTGCCGATGCCGTCGCCGTCGGAATCGGCCTGATTGGCGTTCTTCGTCGTGGGGCAGTTATCGCAGACATCGCCCACACCATCCTTGTCCTTGTCCATCTGGTTGGCGTTGGCCGTCTCGGGGCAGTTGTCGCAGACATCGCCGCGGCCATCACCATCGCTATCCTCCTGATTGGGGTTCGGTTCCCAGGGGCAGTTATCGCTGCAGTTGAGGATGCCATCCTCATCGGAATCGGCATAGCACCACCATTCCTCGCAGGCATCACCGATACCGTTCTGGTTGTTATCCGTCTGGTCCGGATTATAGGTCGTCCGGCAGTTGTCGCAGGCGTCACCGATGCCATCGCCGTCAATATCCTGCGTCTGCGGGTAGGGAGAAGCGCCTATGTAGATATTCGGGCAGAGATCGCACGCATCTCCGATATTATCGTTGTCCTGATCCGCCTGATCCGGGTTGGCAAGGTTGACGCAATTGTCACAGATATTGCCGATCCCATCACCATCATTATCAGCCTGGTTGGGGTTATAATTCGTCGGGCAGTTATCCAGGTTGTCCGGGATACCATCGGAGTCGAAATCGAAGCTGGCAAGTTTTTTATCCCCCTTCCTGGATTTTTTGGAACCCTTCGCGGAAGCCTTTTCACTTTCGCCGGGATTGCTTCGTGCTGAGGACCTGCCATTGACGGAGGCACGCTGGGCCGAGCCGCCCCCGTTATTATCGCCCATCGCCTTCCCCTGCATGGGGCTGGAGCACGACTGCTGGTAGATAGCCATCACCGTACCGGCAGCATCATGGACGTAGTAGGTATTCTTGGTCAGCGTCTGGTTAGCGGTGGCATTGTAGCTCACCACGGTTTTACGCACCCGGTTGCCGGCGGCATCGTAGGTATAGCTGATGGTGGTTCCCCAGAGGTTTCCTCCCCCTGTCGGCCACCCCGTACGGGTGATCTCCTTGACACGGCCATAATTATCCCATGTCATATCCATGCTCCCCTCGGAAGCATCGGAGATGAGGTTACCGACCGCATCGTACTGGTAGTTATTCGCGGCCTGTCCGGAGTTTATATCCTCCTTGTACGCTTCCCCGGTAACGGCATCCTGCACGCGGGAAAGCTGGTTGGTGGGAGGATCGACACCGGCACGGTCATCGTTGTACCGATAGACAAGCTGGTCCATATTCTGCCCCAGACCGTTATGCCCATTCCGGTGCAGCGTGTCGATATTTCCGTTGGGATCGTAGGCATATCTGGTCGCATACTCATCGGTTGGGAACCACAAGCCGCTGAAGATATCATAGTAGGTAAAGGTGCTCGATTTCAGACGGCTCAACTGATCGTAGGTATAGGTTTCCCCGGCCAGCTTCTCGTAGAAACGAGCCCCTGTGGTCTTGCCGATATGCGTAGTGGTGCTGGAGATATTACCATCGTAGAGCCTGGAGCCCTTCAGATCGGTGGCGGCATTGCTATCCAGTTCCATCCCGCTACGGGTGAAATCTCCCGGATAATATCCGATCGAGACCGCAAACGAATCGGGGGCGACGTCATTGCTGACGCCGTCGGCACCGGGGTCCTTGGTGTCTTTCAGCGTGGGATGGTTGATGGCCTTGAGCCACCCCTCGGCGGTATAAGTGTAATCGAGCCCCTGAAGCTTATCCTCGCCCAGCTCCCTGCGCTTCAGCCCACCATGCGCGAAATAGGAATATTTCGCATCGCGATCCCAGATAACATTATCGCGCGAGGTTTCCACCTGCGTCAGCCGGTTATCCTGGTCGTAGGTATAACGATGATGGAACTGATCGGAGCGCCCCTCGTTATAGTCAACCTGAAGCACATTGCCGCTGATAAGATCGTAGGTATACTTGGTATAGTTGACCCGGTCGAACCCGGGGATCTCCTGCGCCACCCATTCCACATTGCCATGAATATCATAGCTGTAATGGGTTTTGCTTCCCTCCTCGGTATGGACCTGGCTGACACGGTTGCGCAAATTCTTCTGGGGTGTGCCATCCAGATAATCCACACCGGAACTGGTAGTATACTCGGTGTAGATACGTTCGGTTCCGCTGCTCGGCAGAAGCCGGTTGTCGACATCCAGCGTGATCTCGCCACCGACAACCCCTTCGCTGCTCTTCCCGGTCTCGATGGGACGGCCGAGGTGATCGTATTTGATATAGGTATACTCGCCGGCGTCGATCATTCTCTGGTCGCGCGCGAAACGGATACGCCCCCACTGATCGTAATAATAGCGGGTTGTGCCGTCGTCGGAGGTATGGGTACGAGTAGGCTGTCCCAGCGAGTTGTAGTCGTACTCGGAGATATAGATATGCTCGGGGTGCTCCTGGCGATCTTCGGAATCGGTCTTCACCCCTTTCGGCGCGACGGTCTTTACCAGATTGCCGGCGCGATCGTAGTAATAGAGGGTGAAGTGATAATAATCGAGAGGATAATCGACGATAAACTCGTCATCGATGTTCCCGGATGCGGCGCAGACCTGATCGTAGTGCTGCTCCAGCGCCCGCACCTCCGACTCCACGCATTTCTGGATCTGGCCGTTGATGGCCTCGCGAATCCTGCGGCGCACGGTCTCGCGGCAGCGTACCGGCTCCACTTCATCGACCGGGAAATCGGTTACGTCACGATCCTCCCATGCCAGGCAGACCGACGGGCACACCTTGGTGCTGCAGATGTCATTGCTGACTTTTTTGTCAAGATTCGAGTAGAACCTGATTCCCATCAGGCGCTCTGCAACAGGGTTGGTAGCCGTCCCCCACTTCAATGTAGTATAGGTAAGATACCCTTCAGCATCCTGGCCGAAGTATCCTCCTATCTCAGTAAAGGGAGTTTTTACGATGTTGGCAAGTCCATGTAC
>JBMDXA010000196.1:0-78333 GCA_048594725.1 Candidatus Kapaibacteriota bacterium | reverse complement strand
AAAATGTCCTTCTTTGCGCCTTCGCGGCTTCCCGTGGGATTCTTTTGTGATTCCTACTCAGGGTCGCTGGACTATAGAGTTCCCATAAAAAAACAGCACAGTCCTGTTCTACCAGGTGCTGTGCTGCCGGTGGGCTCCTCGCTGTAGGCTCGGTAATTCCTAAAGGGCCTGAGGAGCCATAACCATTGTGCCGATATTCTGCGCCGCTTCCGCCTGATGGGGCCGAGACCAGAGCGTTCCCGTAGTTAGCGCAGTTCCGGGCGTATGCTCTGTATCTCCTGAACCGGGGATTCGGTAGAATCGCCACAGGCTCTAAACGTCTTTGTGCCGTGCCCGCAACTGCATATCGTTGTCTGTTTTCCCACTCGTTCCGGCCGCACGACCGGTTCCTGTGCCGTGACGATCACCGGGTCCAGCCGAAGAGGGAACCGCTGCAACGGGACGTCCGGCGATGAAACGCCATCCTCACACTGGGGATGAGTATCCATGTAATCACCTGCAATTCCGGAGGAGACTATTATTATGTCGGGAGATTCGCAGGGGAAATTCTCCCTCTTGATATCCTTGTATCCGGATGATGATAGATCGATTGCCTGGACGCGCATGGACGTTTCGGTTGCGCGTCCGCCACGGACATTGAAACAGCTTACCCCACGTGCCGGGCGGGGAGGAGGGGGAATATCCGCTCTTTGAATCCTGGTGCGGTTTGCGTTGAAACTCTCTCCCGGTTCCGAAGTGCTCCTGCTTTCCTCTGTCGGGAGGAGGAGCGTATGGATTGTGTCGATATCCATATGGACGGGTTCCATCACAAGGCATGCATTGACCGTTACGGTGGTATCCGCCGAAATACGGATATCACTCTGAATATTGACTCTATATCCGATGCTCGTTAGTTGAATGCTGTATACGCCGGCACGAATGCCCGGGATCAGGAACGATCCGTTCTGCCTGGTGATGGCGCCCCTGGCCGGTGATGTGCCGAGAAGCCGAACTGTTGCGCCTATGACAGGCTTTCCATATTCATCGGTTATGGTGCCCGCAAGCGAGCCGGTGGTCTGGCCGGATGCGATATGCCCCAGTAGCAGAAGAAGGGCAATGGTAGTAATGGAGAGACGTGTCATAAGGCTGCCTCCTGAAAAAGAAATCACTGATCCGATATATCCTGCCGTAGCACCCACTCTGCTTCTGCACGGAGAAGCCGCTTCCCCCATTGAATGGTATTGCCTGAAGAACCCGCCGAAGTGCCTATGATAATGCGCTTCATGCCGCCTATCCGTAGTAGAAATGTATCCGCAGTAAAATAGTCCCGGCGGGGGCCCCCGGAAAGCCCGGCGCTGGGTCTGCCGGGTAGCCCGCTCGGTTTCGTACCATGCCGTTACCGAGCCTTCCGCACCGGGATCTCCGGTCTTATGCCCTCGTCCCCTACATCCGGACCTCTCTTATTTTGCGGCAGCGCCTGCCAGATCGCGGCAATGCCCGGCAAGGGAGATAAATTCAGCCCGTGACCCACCGGGATCGCTGCCACGAGCCGCCATTGCCAGTTCGATCACATTTTCATACGAGGCATCACCTTTGTATTTGGACGAGCGCAGCAGCATGCCGAATTCTGCTACCGCTGCGGAGAAACGGAAATTGTCGGAGGCGGATGCGATATCAGCCGGGGCGTCCAGCACCGGTCCTATAAGAAGCCTGCTGGTGGAGTCCTCCGGCTGCTTGTAGCGGAGCTTCACATACAGCAGCGTATCCTGTTCCGCATGCGATGCCGGACGAAGCACAATGCGGCCGTTGTTCCGATAGCTCAGCGAGGGACGGTCATCGGATTCCGGGGAGGTGCGGGGGCTCTCGGGCGGCTGAGGCTCGGCATCCATGCTGACAAGCGTTACCTCATATAGCGCCGTTACCGAGTGCCCCGCCCCCAGTTCCCCGGCATCCTTGGTATCGTCATGAAAATCCTTCCGCTCCAGCAACCGGTTCTCATACCCGATCAGCCGGTAGGAGCTGACGATCTCCGGGTTGAATTCCACCTGTATCTTTACATCCTTGGCGATCGTAACCAGCGTTCCTCCCATTTCCTGCACCAGTACGCGCTCCCCCTCTTCAATCCTGTCGATATAGGCGTAATTCCCGTTCCCCTTGTCGGCCAGGGTTTCCATCAGCGCATCTTGGTAATTATCGGTTCCTACGCCGAGCACCGTCAGGAATATCCCCTCCCCGCGTTTTTTGACGATAAGTTCCTCCAGTTCCCTGATGCTGGAGAGCCCCACGTTGAAATCGCCGTCGGTGGCGAGGATGACACGATTATTCCCATCCTTCAGGAAATTTCTGGCGGCGGTTTCATAGGCCAGGAGAATCCCATCGCTGCCGGCCGTGCTTCCGCCGGAGGAGAGCCTCTCCAGCGATTCGAGGATCGTTCCTTTATCGGCGCCGGATGTCGATTCCAATACCACCCCGGCCGCTCCGGCATAGACGACGATCGCCACCCGGTCCTGCGGACGTAATTGATCTACCAGAAGCGCAAGGGATTTCTTCAGGAGCGGGAGGCGGTCATCCGAACTCATGGAGCCGGAGACATCGATAAGAAAGACGAGATTGCTCGCCGGTAGCTCGGCCTTCTGCATTCGTTCACCTTGCAGGCCGATATGTACCAGGCGGTGCTCCGGATTCCACGGGCAGGATGCCACCTCGGTATTGATGGAAAATGGGGCGTCGCCGGAAGGGTCCGGATAATCATAGCTGAAATAATTTATCATCTCCTCGATCCGTACCGCATCGGCCGGCGGAAGCTGCTTCATGCTCAGATACCGCCGCATCATTGTATAGGACGCCGCATCCACATCGATCCCGAAGGTGGAGAACCGCTCATCACGAGTCTCCTGAAATGTATTCTCGATGATCTCCGCATGCCCGGCGCGATTGAAGGTCTCCGCCTCGGCTTGTACGACGCCGGCGGGAGCTTCCCCATACTCCCCGCCGAAGCCCCCTCGGAACGGGTCCTGTACCGAAATTCCATCCACCCGGATGGATGTCTCCGAAACACGCCCACCACGAACAACAGCACCACTGGCCGTGTTTGCATTGGTGCTGCCAAGTGCAACCGCACCCTGAATATTGGTGCGAGCGCTCCGCTGCATGTGCCCCAAATTTTCGGAGGCGGAAGTTGCCTGGGAATAGACGACGACGGTGTCCAGCTGTGCCTCCGCGCTGGCAAGAATTACTCCGATAGTCGTCGTAATATCCACGGAAATGCGAATATTCTCCTTGATATACTTCTTGTATCCAACCGCTGTTATCTGGATCTCATAGAGGCCGGCACGAACGCCCGCGATCATGAAATCGCCATTTTCCTTGGTAACTGCGCCGCGTGCCGGGGATGTGGCGAGAATACGCACCGTTGCGCCTCGGATCGGATTTCCCTTGTCATTCTTTACGGTGCCGGCGAGCGAACCATTGATCTGGCCGAGTGCAATATTTACGAGAACTAGTAAAAATAAAACCGTAGTGATAGAGATAGCTTTCATGATGCCGCCCCTTTAAAAAAAAGGAAATCGTGCAGATGCATTCTGTTCTGTTGAAGCGACTGTTATGCCCTTCCTGTACAACCTACACGTTGCGCCGAAAAAGGTTACTCGAAATGCGGTGGGAATTTTATATGACAGCGAAACTATCGGGAATGTGACAATGGAATATCCGTGTCGGAGGTGATTTTTTTTTCTGCCGGATGTGAAGCGGGATAGCCTGATGCCACGGTAGTGCGTCTCAGCGGGGAGTTCCGTTTTTATCGAACCATCTGGCCTGTGTGGTGCCGAATCTCTCGCGGAGCACTACAGGATTGCAGTCGGTGTACCTCTCCAGCTCGATATCCTCCTTGCTTTTCGGGGTGAGACGCACATGCAGGGACGATGTGGAGTCGCCGTTTATGACAATGCCTGCTACCACCGAATTATAATACTCCCATGAGGAGATATGAATGTCGCGGATGCCACTGGGAATGGCGGTGATCGTGGAACCCCCATCCGCTCTTGTGATCCCCGCGCGTATGGGAGATGTGTGGAGAATGCGAATCATGGCTCCACGGATACTTCTGCCGCTGGTATCGGTGACCGTTACCGCCAGCGATCCCGCCGGGAGCGGCGATGCGGCATGTTCCATCGGAGCCGACGAAGGGAGATATCGTGCAGTGAATATATGCGGGAGGGGCAGTGCCTCCGCCAGAGCTGTTTCAAGAGATACTGTTCTCCCGGCGATGATCTCTACGCGCCTCATGGTCCGGCTGCGATATTCAGGCGCCGTGAGATGAATCGTATAAATGCCGGCGGGAACGGCAGCGATATGAAACGTGCCGTCTTCTCTGGAAATCGTTTTCCGTTCCGGGCCTCTTCCCTGTAACCGGAGCGCAACACCGCCGATCGGAGTGCAGAGAGAATCGGTAATTACTCCGGAGATATCCCCTCTGTTCCATCGGTCCATGCCGGCTATGCAGCCTCCGAGCAGCGCCAGGCATGGGGCCAGGGCCAATGGCAGAAAATGCTGCCGGGTAAGAAGTTTCATGCCGG
The DNA here is from genome assembly GCA_048594725.1 of Candidatus Kapaibacteriota bacterium. Taxonomy (GTDB): domain Bacteria; phylum Bacteroidota; class Ignavibacteria; order OLB7; family OLB7; genus JAFDZV01. Next base: position 73,780 of record JBMDXA010000196.1, on the reverse strand, counting down.
TTATTCAGTGTGTATAACTCTGCCGGAAATGTTCGGGTATGGCCTTCCTCCTCCATCGAAAACCGTCGATCGTATTGTCCCCATTTTTTCGCCTGGAAGGGGAGCGCGATGCAGTACATCTCCCATATGCCCTCTGCTCTTGCGCGTGAGCCGTATATCCAGGGCAGTAGTGGAATCGCCCGCCACTATGCATCCGCGCACGATGGAAGTATAATGGTAGGGGGAGGATATCTCGATATCACATTTCCCCGCTCCAACAGAGGGAATCGTGAAAACTCCATTTTCGTTCGAGAAGAATTCATCCCTGATATATCCGCCGATGACACGGATCGTGGCTCCGCACACCCTTCTGCCGTTCGTATCCATAACCTTTCCCGTAAGCGTTCCTCTCGGGATCGGCTCTCGCGTATAGCTGGTAGGGGCCGATAGCTCGGGTATGCCGGGCGCTACGGCCAGGGTTCTCCGCATGGCATCGTTCGTCCCGTTTTCCTGTCCGAATACCGTTGCAATCGCTGCCGTGAGCAGGGCCGCAAGTGCCAGGGCGGAACAGCTCATATTCTTTTCTCCTTGCATCGTTAAGAGGATGGAACGGCTTCAGGGATGTCTCCATGACCAGCAGAACTAGCGAGGCCACTACGGGCGGGCGCATCGGTTTGGCTCCGGTATGGTACGGTATACCTGGGTGTACGGGATATTCCTATCGGCTCTCCAACCTACACGGTGGCGCCATGTTTTGTTACGGGGGAGCATGGCGGCCTCTTCGCTTGGGACTACGATACGAGAACGTCTCGAAGGGCCGGTGCCTCCGGGGCATCCCCCCGGAGCTTTTTCCACTGTATGATGGTGCTCGTACCGGCTATCGCTCCTCTCGTTCCCATAATTCCCGGACTCGTTCCGCTAGGATTGGCCGAGGCAATATCGGTGATGATATTGAACATTATTCCCGGCGATGTCTTCTCCGTGGTTCATCCCTGGGGCTCTCGGTATCACAACAACCAACCTTTACAGCGATGTACCGGAAATCCCACGCTCCCGGACCCGGCGGCTTGCGCCTCTTCCTGGCGATGCTGCTTGTCATGCCCCAGCCCGGCGGAGCCCCATACTATCTGGACCATACCGCCGGCAATCTGCCGGCCCTGGCGTTCGAGAACGGGATGGATGTGGAGTCCGTTGATATCGACGGGGATGGGGATCGGGATATCATCATCGCAAATGAATTTCAGCCGAACAGTATTCTGATAAACGATGGCGCCGGGCATTTTACCGATGAATCGGAGGCCCGGCTGCCGGATTACAGAAACGCAAAGCACGATAGCGAGGATATCGCCGCCGCCGATTTCGACCGTGACGGTGATATCGATATCGTGTTCGTGAGCGAGGATGACCGGGTCCATGAATATTATCTGAACGACGGCCGCGGATATTTCACCGACGCCAGCAGCCGGCTTCCCAGGAGCGAGGCCAATGCGGTGTTCGCCGCCGATATCAACGGGGATTCCTACCCCGATCTGGTGATCGGCAACGCCGGGCAGGATCTGGTGCTTATCAACGATAAAGCCGGCTCGTTCATCGGCGAAACGTTCGATCATATCCCCGCCGAATCGAATGTGACGCAGGATGTGGAGATGGCCGATCTGGATGGCGACGGCGACCTGGATATGGTGCTGGGCAACGAGGATGGCAACAAGCTGCTGCTCAATAACGGGAGCGGGCAATTCTCCGACGAGACCGTATCACGGCTTCCGATAACGGCCAGCATGGAAACCCGCAAGGTGACTCTGGGCGATGTGGATGGCGATAGCGATATCGATATCTATTTCGCGAACGTGCAGTTCCGTCCGGGGAAAAACCGGCAGGACAGATTATATATCAACGATGGCGCCGGGAATTTCACCGATCGCACCGCGCAGCAGCTTCCGGTTCATGCGGAGAATATCATCGATGCGAAATTCGCCGATATCGATCTGGACGGCGATCCCGATATCCTTCTGGGGGGATTCCCCAATCGCCCGGTGGAGGTTCATATCAACGACGGCAGAGGCTATTTCACCAACGGCGGCTCCAGCTACCTGGCCGAGCCGGTGCTGGCCGAGGCGCTCGGCATCGAGGTGGCCGATCTGAACGGCGACTCCATCCCCGATATCTATATCTGCGATCGCGGGCATCCCGACCGGCTGCTGCTGCACACCGGCGAGGGCGTATCCAATCCGGCCGGCATTCAAGGGGGAAAGGCCGAGGGGATGGTGGATCCGAGAATATATTTCTACGGGAATTTCCCGAATCCCTTTATGCGCCAGACCTCCATAGAATATGCGCTGTCGGCATCGGCGCCGGTGGATGTAAGCATCTTCAACAGCGCGGGGGAACATGTCACCACGCTCGTGCGCAAGACCGCGGCGGCAGGGCGTTATCGTCTGCACTGGAGCGCCGAGGGACTCCCGGCGGGGCGTTATTACTGCCGCATCACCACGCGCGGAACCACCCGGGCTCTGCCATTGATGGTGGTGAAGGGATTATAACACCTCACCCGGCGGAATGAACTGCCGGCCGGCCCGTGGCTCGGATGCGATGGCGCGTCCGGTTGCGGTCGTATCGCTCCGAAATATTTCCGGCGGATTGTCGTGGCCCAACACCACGATGATATGGATGGCTAATCGCGCCGGGCACCGGCTCTTTCCGTTCCGGAGGGAGCCGGTTTATTTTCTGGTAGTGCCTGGTTTTCAGGAAGAAGGCAGGTGGGGGTGCTGGATAGGGCTGGTGGTCCGTTCGCGGGCTGCGCCCGCTGTCAGTAGTCCGTAGTCGTTATTCCTGTATCTACCAGCATCATAGGTAATTCCGGTAGAACGGCGACGGACTACCGACGGCGGACATTGCCATCAATCGAAAATCCTACATTCTCCGTCCCAGCAGAGCCTGGAGTCCTTCGCGGTAGGTGCGGGTGGAGGTGAGCTGTTTGCCGCTTTTCAGCACCACCATATAATCTCCCTGGAACCAGGAACGGATCTCGCGGATCTGGTCGATGTTGATAACCGCCGAGCGGCTTATCCGGAGGAAGCGGGATGGGTCGAGCTCCTGCTCCAGCTTCGTGATTCCCTCGCGGATGGAGTAGACCTCCTTGCCCACATGCACGCGCGTGTACTTGCCGTCGGCCTCCAGCCAGTCGATCTCCGATGCCGGTTGCAGAAATGCGCGGTCGCCGTCGCGGATCACGACCCGTTCGGTGAACTGCGGGCGGGTCTGCATCTGGCAGAGCATGCGGTACATACGTTCGGCGATATCGTTCTCCTCGCCGGCGCGGCGGGCAAGATACTCGCGCGCGCGGATCACGGCCCGTTGCAGGCGTTCCTCGTCGAACGGTTTCAGCAGATAATCGAGCGCGTGCACCTCGAATGCGCGGATGGCATACTGGTCGTAGGCGGTCACGAACACCACGGCCGGCATATGGCCGGGGGGGATTTCGCGCAGCACCTCGAAGCCATCCTGTTCCGGCATCTGGATATCGAGGAAGAGGATATCGGGCTCATGTTTGCGCACCATCGCTATCGTCTCGCTGCCGTCGCGGCACTCTCCTAGGATGGTGATCTCCGGATGATTGGCGAGCATGGAGCGGAGCAGCTCGCGCGCCAGCGGCTCATCGTCGGCGATAAGGGCGGTGATGGTTCCCTGCGGGGTATTGGTAGCTGTCATGCGGCCGCGTGCTCCCCGGTTGCCGGGCGAACCGGAATAGTGATCGTTATCATCAATCCCCCCTCCGGGATATCCTCCATCGTAAAACTCTGCCCGGCTCCATAGAGATGTTCCAATCGCGCGCGCGTGTTGCCGATGCCCACTCCCTCGCGGATGGGGCGGCCGCCGAGGCCGGGCCCGTTGTCCAGCACCACGATCCGCAGGCGGTTTCCATCGCGGGCGATGCGCACACCGATATGCCCCGGGCGCGCATGGCGTGCGATGCCGTGGCGGATGGAGTTCTCCACCAGCGGCTGCAGCAGCAGCCGGGGCACCAGCAGATCCCGGGTATCGGGGTCGGCCTCCACGTTCACGGTAAGCCGGTCGTGGAACCGCATGCGCTGGATCTCGATATACTGCTCCAGAAATTCCAGCTCGTTGGCGAGCGATATCTCCTGGGCGCCATCCTGTTCCAGCGAAAGCCGCAGGAGGCTGCTCAGACGTGCTATCATTCGCCGTGCCGCCGAGACATCCTTCTCCATCAGTGCCGAGATGCCGTGCAGGGTATTGAACAGAAAATGGGGCTGGAGCTGCATGCGGAGCACATCCAGGCGCGCCTCGGCCAGGCGTGTCTCGAGCTGCGACGCGATAAGCTCGCGCCGCCGGTAGGCCCTGTAGAACTCCAGCGCGTGCACCACGATCACCGTCACCGCGTAGATGGCGAAGGTGATGGCGAAGGTGTTCCGGAAGCCGAGGAACAGATGCGTGAAGAAGGGAACCTCCGGCTCGTCGTTCATCCCCAGCGGGGTAGCCAGCAGCAGAAAGAAGAAGATGTTCAGCAGGGGGAAGATGATCCCTCCCGGCAGGTGGAACAGGAGATTGCGCACCGCGTGCGGGCCGCTGATAGGGTAGCGGCGGGCAACCGCGATAATCAGCGGCGAGAGGGCACCCCAGAGGAGCCACACCACGAGCTTGTGTTTTGCCAGTTCGCTCCAGGGGGTGGCACGCTCGGTATCGGCGAGCACCAGATAATCCTGGGTGGTGAACAGCAGGGCGATGCCGATCCAGATCACCGACGCGGCCAGCCAGCGTTTCCACGCCAGGCGGCCGCGCAGCCGTTCACGCCATGAACGGTCTGCCGGGCCGGCCGGGGCATGTTCCATGCCGGCCGGCCCGGCGACCTGGGGGACATCCGGGGGGATGACGCTCCGTTGTGAGATATGCGATGAGGACATAGAAGAGAAGTTACAGTGCTCGTGAGGTTCAGCCGCTGGTGCGCCGTGCGGCCACGGGGCCGGAGGGGGCCATCACGTTCATGCCCGAGATGCCGCCGCCGGGGGCGGCCGTGAAGCTGATCCGGACGCTTCTCCCGGTAAAGGGATCGAAGCTGACGATATCCTGCTCGGAAGCGGGGACGAACCGGGTGCGCATCGCCACCCCCGCCTCGTCGTCGATGGCGGAGATCTTGTCGCCGGCCCAGGCGTACATCTGGAGCACGCTGCCGCGCTGGAACCGGAGACGGAAATAACTCTGCGCGGTTGCGGGGGTCAGCATCACCGATCCGGCGTCCTCCAGGGCGATGAACTCGCCCAGGCTATCGCGCAGCGCCATCATCTTCCGTATCAATCCCTCCCTGACATTCTCGAACGGATAGCTGGGGTGGAGATGAGCCTTCAGCGGCTCGAAATCCCCTCCGATGCCGGCGGCCACGATCTGGCGGGTGGAGGCGCCCAGTTCGCGCAGGGCAAGGGAATCGACGTTCTTCGCCCCGGCAAGCAGCAGCAGGCCGTCCTCCCCCTCGGCACCCAGCATCAGGTGTTCCCCTTCGGTCCAGGCCAGGATGGACCCTCCGGTGGGGAGCTGGTAGCGGCCGGCGAAGTTCCGGAGCTTCGCCGCCGGCAGATCGGCCACCGCGGGCGGGGCGGGATACTTGGCACCGGCCACAAGAAGGCTGAGCGGGTTCATCACCGCCGCGCGGTAGCCGGCGCCGTTCTCGCGGCGGTTGGAGGTGAAGATCATCACCAGCCTCTCGTCCAGATAGCGGCGGAACTCGGCGTTGTAGCCCCCCAGATCGCCCGCGTGAAAGATGAGCCTGGTGCCACGGATGGTCTTGGTGGTATTCCAGCCGTAGGCGTATCCCATATCCCCCTGGATGGGGGCATGGGGAGTGAAAAACTTCTCCAGCGCTTTTTTCGAGAGGATCGTTGCCCCCTCCAGGGCCTTTTCCCAGCGATACAGATCCCCCACGGTGGCGTAGATGGAGCCGGAGCCCGCAAAATCGGCGCCCGGCTGGAACTCCGAGGCGGGGCCCTCATCGCTGCCGGAATACGAGTGCAGCAGCGCCAGCTTGGGGTGCGCGCCATCCCCCACATAGCCGGTGGCGGACATGCCGGCCGGTCTGAAAAGATTCTCCCGCAGATAGTTCTCGTAGGTGGTTCCCGATGCCCGCTCGATCACCCCGGCCAGGAGCGTATAGCCCGGATTGGAGTAGGCGAACCCGGTTCCGGGAGGGGAATCCAGCGGGAGCGCCAGCGAGCCCCGCATCAGCTCCTCGCGGTTGGCCGCGCTGAAGAGATCGGCCTCCAGATAGGGGAGACCGGCGGTATGGCTGAGAAGCTGGTGGAGGGTGATGCCCCGCTTGTCTGCCGGGGCATCCGGGAAGAACCGCCCGAGCGTATCGTCGGTGCTCAGCTTCCCCTGCATCTCCAGCTTCAGCACCGCCGCCGCGGTGAACTGTTTGGAGAGGGAGCCTATCGGAAAGGGCATATCCGCCGAGACGGGGGTGCCGGCCGCATCGTTGGCGATGCCGTAGCCCTTGCGCACGATCACCTCCCCATCCTTCGCCACCAGAAGCGAGCCGGAGAGTCCGAAGGCTGCCAGGCGGCTCATATGCTCGTCGATCCGGGCGCCGAGCTCTCCGGACACCACCGGAGGGTCCTCCTGGGCGAGTGCGGCGGAGCCCAGCAGAAGAAACGCAAACGGGAACATGGCTATCGATTTCACAGCAGGATACTGGTTGGTTTGCGGTTTTCGGAGTATTCTCCCTTCCGTTTCATGAGGAGGAGAATTCCGGTGATGCCATCATCGGCATGTGGGACCGGCTACGGTGGCAGGGGGCATTCGTTGCGCTCCTGTTTCCGCCGTGCCACGAGTTCCGGCCTCCGTGGCACGAACTTCCGGCAGGAAGGAACGAAAATGGAACGGAGCTGGGAGAAGAGCTTCCAGTTGTCCAACAACGCAGTATCCGGAGGAAAACGGGCCTATGGGGAGCATCTGGCTTTCGCTTGCTATCATCGTCGTTCTGGCGCTCGCAAACGGGTTCTTCGCCGCATCGGAGATCGCGGTGGTCTCGGCACGGCGGGGGCGTCTTCAGCAGCGGGCCGCCGCCGGCGACCGCAAGGCGGCCATCGCGCTGAAACTGGCGGAGGAGCCGAGCCGTTTCCTGGCTACCATCCAGATCGGCATCACGCTGGTGGGGACGCTTGCGGCGGTCTACGGCGGTGATGCGCTCGCCGGGCCGCTCTCGATCGTTCTGGCGCCCCATATCGGGCCAACCGCGGCGCAGGAGGTTGCGCTTCTGCTGGTGGTGCTGCTGGTCAGCTATATCTCGCTGATCGTGGGGGAGCTGGTGCCGAAGCGCCTGGCGTTGCAGCATGCCGAGTCGGTAGCCACCTTCTCGGCCCCGTTCATGCAGGTTATCTCGCGATTCACCTCCCCCCTGGTCTGGTTTCTCTCGTTCTCCGCGCAGGGCATTCTGAAGCTTCTTGGCGCCGGCAAGGAGAAGGAGGAGGTCATCACCGAGGAGGATATCCTCTCGCTGGTGCGGGAGGGGGCGGCCAGCGGCACGCTGGAGATGGCCGAGCGGGAGATCATCGAGCGGGTGTTCGAGTTCTCCGATGTCTCGGTCCGCTCCATCATGATCCCCCGCACGGAGATCGTGGCGCTGCCGGTGGAGACCCCCGCCGACGAGGCCATGGGCGTTATCATCTCCTCCGGCCATTCCCGCCTGCCGGTATACGAGGGGGCGCTGGACAATCTGAAAGGGGTGCTCCAGGTGCGCGATCTGCTGGCTACCCGGCTCGGCGCGGATGCCGGAGAGGAGGTGGTGATCGCCGATCTGCTGCAGGAACCGACTGTCGTGCTGGAGCATCAGCATGTGAGCGAGGTATTGCAGCATTTCAAGAGCACCGGAACCCAGATGGCGCTGGTGGTGGACGAGCATGGGCAGATAGAGGGACTGCTGACGGTGGGGGATCTGCTGACGGCGCTCACCGGGTACATTCCGGCGGGAGGAGAGGAGCAGGCCGATATCGTCCGCCGTGCCGATGGCTCCTTTCTGGTGGATGGCATGCTTCCGTACGTCATCGCCGTGCGGCGCATCGGACTGCCAGCGCGAGAGGCGGGATCGGGGCTGCCGGAGTTCGAGACCGTGGCGGGGCTGATGCTGGCGCTGCTGCGGCATATCCCGGTGACCGGCGAGCGGGCGCTGTGGCGCGGCTGGTGCTTCGAGATCATCGATCTGGATGGCAACCGTATCGACAAGGTGCTCATCACCCGGCAGGAGGAGGGGACCGATCCCCGCGCGCAGAACGAGGCGGTGCTGGCGCTGGGGGCCGTGCCGGTTCCTCCACGGGGGAAGAAAGGGTAGAAGGATGCGCATCGAGGTGCCGGAGATGGTATGCCGTCACCTGAGGAAAGGCGTCACGCAAAGCCGCAGAGCCGCAGAGAGGGAGGATGTGCTCCCATCCCTCTTCGCGGCTCTGCATTTTCCCGTGAGTGCTGTTCCGGAGGATCTACCCATGCGGGGAGGAGTTCCCCCCATGCGGGGAGGAGTTCCCTCCATGCGGCGTGTTGCCGCTTCCCGGTGCCGCCGAGAGGGTGGCGATCCGTACACGTTGTTCGGGGTTCACGCTCCCGAAGAATTTCCGGTGGAGCTCCGCTATCAGTTCCGGGTTCACCTTCGGCTGCCGGTCGTAGGTAAGCAGGCCGTTGATCTCCTGCTCGATATCGGTAAGCTGGGTGTAGCAGAACCCGGCCAGGAACGTCAGATCGGCCAGCCCCTCCATCAGATCGGTGTATTTGGCCTCCATCTCGGCGCTGGAGCGGCAGGAGCCATAGAACTGATAGAGAACATCGCGCTGATCCGGCGGGACATCCGGGGGGATCATCAGAAACCCTCCCACCTCGGTAAGCACCACCGGCTGGCCGCGATAGCGCGATCCCCGCATGAAGAGCGGCTTCTCCGAGAGCCAGACGTGCGACGGGAGCGATCTGCCGGCTATCGCCTCGGCGTAGCGTTCGCGCAGCTCCCTGGCCGTGGCGGTGTAATCATGGATGGCGCAGATATCGGTGATATCGGTGTGCTCCCAGCCGTCGTTGTCGATCAGGGGCCAGCCGGGGGCCAGCCTGCGGGTGCGGGAGATCACCCGCTCCAGAAATGCGTACTGGCCGGGATGGCTCTGCTGAAGTCCCGGAAATCCCATGCTCTCGTTGACCGGCACCCCGGTGATGATGCAGGGGTGATTGTAATCGCGCCGCACGCTCCGCTCCCACTCCGCAAGGAGCATCTCCTCGGCCTCTATCGACCACCCCCGTGCGTTCGGCATCTCCGCCCAGACCAGCAGCCCCAGTTTATCGCACCAGTAGAGCCAGCGCGGGTCCTCGATCTTCTGGTGCTTGCGCGCGCCGTTGAACCCGAACCGTTTGGTCCATTCCACATCGGCGCGAAGGGCGGCATCGGAGGGGGCAGCCAGATAACTTTCCGGCCAGTATCCCTGGTCCAGCACCATCACCAGAAACGTCGGCACGCCGTTCAGATGAAACAGCCCGTCGCGCAGCTCCACGCAGCGCAGGCCGGCATAGGAGGTCACCTCGTCGATACGGTAGCCATCGCGCAGCAGCTGGATGCGGATATCGTAGAGATGGGGGGAATCCGGCGACCAGAGTTTCGGGTCGGGGACGGTGATGTTCATCCTGGCATGGGCGGTACTGGTGGTCTTCTCCTGCCGCGCCACCACCTCGCCGCCGTCCAGCACCTCCACGGCCAGATCCCAGCCGGTGGAGGGGGCATGCAGATAGATCTCCAGATCGAACGATCCCTCGTTGATGTCCGGGGTGATGAGGATGTTGTTGATGCGCACCGGCGGCACCGGTTCCAGCCAGACGGTCTGCCAGATGCCGGTGGTGCAGTAATAGTCGATCTCGTGCGGCACTCCGGAGCTCGACTGCTTGCCGCGCGGCTGGTGCGGGTCCTGCCGGTCCTCCACCCGCACGGTAACCCGGTTCTCCCCCTCGGTGAGATACGGGGCGATATCGAACCAGAAGGGGACATGCCCGCCACGGTTATGCCCGATCTCGTGGCCGTTCACCCAGACCATCGTCCTGTAATCGACCGCGCCGAAATGCAGGAGCATATCGCGTCCGCGAAAGCCGATCGGGATATCGAAGGTGCGGGTATACCAGACCACCTCGTGAACCCCCTTGTCGTTGATCCCGGACAGGAGGCTCTGATAGGGGAACGGGACGATGATCCGTTCCGGGAGGGGGCGTCCGTCGAACCATCGCTCGATGATGCCTACTTCGGCGTCGTCGAAGGCGAACTCCCATTCTCCATTGAGGTTGGTCCACTCGGTGCGGACGAACTGCGGGCGGGGGTATTCCGGACGCGGGATACTGACTTGCGTCTTCTGCATGCTGCGCATATGATTGTGCCGATTTCTGGGCCAACGGCCTCCGGGCTGTTGAGATGCATGGCTCCGGGACCCTGGCGATTTCCGGCTTCGCGCAAAAAACAGGCCGCGCTCCGTTGCGCGGCGTTTATCCTCCATCCTTCTTCAGCATGCGCTACGAGTGGTTGTTGCTTCTGCTCATCTGGGCCTCCTTCACCCTCCTTGTCCTGGAGCGGTGGAATTCCCTGCCGGCGCTCCATGAGGCGTTTCCGGCGTACGGCCGGCTCTCCCTGGCGCTGTTCTACCCGTTGCTGTATCTGCTCTGGCGGGAGCGCTGGGGGAGGCCCCGCGGCATCTCCCTCTGCCGCCGCGACTGGCTGGTGGGGCTCTGGGTTCTGGCCCTGAGCCTGACCTATGTGTTCAACATCGTGGTGACCGATGGTATGACGCGTCTGCTGCTGGGGTTGCTATTTTTTCTGGAGGGATGGATGATGATCTACTTCACGGGGTCGTTGATGTTCGGTAGCGGCGGTTTGTTACGGCTATCTCCGCGCCGCCATCCGCTGGGGCAGCCTGTACCGGATCGCCCGGTGAAAAAGAAGGCCCCCCGGCAGCCGGGCGAGCGCTCGATGCTGTTCCGGAAACATCTGAAAAGGTGGGGAGGGAGAACCGTTCTTGCGGCCGGGGGCATCGCCGTCGTACTCGTATGGGGAACCCGTTCAGTGGCCGGCCCGTATGTGCCGGCGGAGTTCGGGATCGGCTCACCGATACGGGTGGGGGAGAATCTGGTGGATGTGATGGAGCGCCGGGATGTGCGTGCGGGGGAATACGGGTGGATATATGAAACGATCGAGGGGGATTACTTCAAGCAGATCAGTTACAATAGCAGGTTCGGGGGAGATGATTTCGCGTTCGGGCCAGTGAATTCGCTCAGCTACGGCTTCGAGCCGCCGGGAGCCTACCGCTCATCCTCCGGAACCACTGTTGAGAAGATCCTCGCGATCTGCCGCCGGCATTACGGGAAGGAAGGATATTCCAGGACATCCTATTCCATCAGGAGGGGGAGTCTGGAGCTTGAGTACGTCTACTTCTTGAAGGAATGGAAGATCGATGAGATGCACTGGGCAGGGGTGCGGTGGAGAGAAGAGAAGATGGGAGTTGTGCGTGATCTGAGCTTCGTCATTGGCCGGTGGACGGAGCCGGTGGGGCTGCCCGCAGATACGGTGGAAGTTTGGTACCGGGAGGAAAATCCCGGAGTTGAGCAGTATTTCGATAACGATTAAGAGGATGGTCTCGGTGTTGTCGCGGGGGTCCACTCCGCGACCCCGGCTGGTTCCACCGCGCACGGTGTAAAACTCCGCGCGAACAGCTTCTCAGAAAACATATCCGTAGTTACTTAAGCCCTACATACTACGCTCTACCCCCGATATCCCATCCTCTCTATCTCCCGCATCGCCACGCCGTAGCGCACGCCGCGTATGCTGACGGTGAGGGCGGGGAGATCCTGCGAGCGCATGAACTCATCCAGAACGAGCGCCCCTCCCAGAAGGATATCGGCGCGTTCCGGATGCACGCCGCGCATCTGAACGATATCCTCCACCGGCATGCGGGAGAGGTCGCGGGTGATCTCGGCGATCTCCTCGTCGGTCAGGCGGGTGCCGTTCAGCTCATCGGCATCGAACTCCGTCATCCGGGCGGCGATGGCCCCCAGCGTGGTGACGGTGCCGGCAACGCCCACCATCTCCACATCGGAGGGGAGATCGAACCCGAGGCTCAGCTGGCCGCGTATGAACGCCCGGGCCTCCTCGATCTGCTCCGGGGTGGGAGGAAGCTGGGGGAAGAACCGCTCGGTAACCCGCACCGCGCCGATATCCAGGCTGATGCCCCGTTCCAGGTTCTGGTTGCTCCCGAAGGCTATCTCGGTGCTCCCGCCGCCGATATCGATCACCCCCTGGCAGTGCGCTCCCGGCCGGAACCCGAAGAGCGCTCCGCGGTAGGTAAGCTCCGCCTCCTCCTGCCCGCTCAGGGTTTCGATATGGATGCTGGTGCGTTCCTCCATGGCGGCGATGAACTCATCCCGGTTGCGGGCATCGCGCAGGGCGCTGGTGCCGAACGCCACTATCCATTCCGATCCAAGCTCGCGTGCTATCTCGCGGTAGCGTATCAGATGCCCGGCCAGACGGTCGAACGCCTCCGGCAGGATCCGGCGGGTTGCATCAACCCCCTTGCCCAGCCGGGCAATGCCATGTTCGTCGCCGAGTACCTGGATTTCGCCGCCCGGCTGTACCGCCAGCGTCACCATCAGGATCGTGTTGGTTCCGATATCGATCGTAGAGAAAACCATGAGAGAACGTCGAAATGCACACGAAGGAGCATCCGCCGGCACTCGTGGCGGCTTGATGTTCCATACAGCGCAATGCGGAACCGGTAGGCCGGTGAGCCCGTAAGGGGGCTTCTGTTCGTTCCCGGCCGGCCGGCAGATGGGGGTGATCCCATGGAGAGGATGCCGGGGGATAATATCCAATGCGGGGGAAGAGTGCAAATCCCCCGTGCGATTTCTTCTCCCCCGCCGCCATCCTCCTCCTATATCCCGCTCAGTTTGAACCGGGTGGAGATCCACTCGTTCTCGGTGGCCTCGGCGACCGGTTCCAGCCCGTGCGATGCGGCCGCCTCCACCAGGCTTTCGTAGTCGGCGATCAGCACGCCGGAGGTGAAGATCGCCGCTTCGGGGCTCTGGCGGAGCTTCGCGGTCATCGCCGGAAACAGCTCTATGATGATGTTGCGATGGATGTTGGCGAGGATGATATCGAACTCCCCCTCCTGGACATCGGACAGCTCGCACAGGCGCACCTCCACCTCTTCGGTCCCGTTCATGGCGATGTTCTCGCGCGCGTTCTCGGCGGCCCACTCGTTGTTGTCGATGGCGAGCACCCGTCCGGCGCCATAGCGGGCGGCCATGATCGCCAGCACGCCGGTGCCGGTACCGATATCGAGCACGCGGCGGCCGCCGAACTCCATATCGGTCATCAGCGTGGCGATCAGCCGGGTGGATTCGTGGTGGCCGGTCCCGAACGACATCTTCGGATCGATCACCACCACCAGATCACGCTCGTGCGCAGGCTCCACGGGGTTCCAGCTCTGGGTGATCACCAGCGTATCGGTAAGGCGCACCGGCTGGAGCGAGCGCTCGAACTCCTCGTTCCAGTTCTGCTCCTCCACGCTTCCGCGCTCGAACTCCACGGGGGTTCCCTCCGGAATCCAGACGGTGAGCTGGCCGAGGATCTCATCCTGGTAGACCCCTTCGTCGAAATAGAGGGTGATGCTGGTATCGTTATCCACCACGCCGGTGATGGGCAGGGTGCCGCTGATAGCGGTAAGAAGATCGAGCGTGTCGCGGTCGGCGCGGCAGGTGAGGGCGTCGTACTGTTTCATCGTTCTCATGAATGCGCTGATGAAACGGCGAGCCCCGCCCACTGAAAAAACCGCTCTCCACAGGGATGCTGCGGGCGCTCATCCGTTCCGGAAACCTCCAAGATAATAAACCCACAGCCCGGCGATCTCGCGTATGATGTAGACCGGGAGCGCCGTGAGGATATAACTCTCCTCGGCCGGGACCGTGTAGACGTTCCGTCCCATGCGGTGATAGGTCATTTTCACGCGGGGGAGATGATAGAAATGGCTCACCACCATGGCATCCCGTGCGCCGAGCCGCTCCAGCATCATGGAGGTTTCCCGGGCGGTGGCGCGGGTATTCAGTCCGTGCGGATCGGTCAGGATGGCGCTTCCCGGCACCCCGAGTTCCACCGCCATGCGCCGCATCGCCTCGGTTTCATGAACGGCCCCGTCTCCCGGCCCGCCGGAGAAGATCAGCCGGGGGGCAAGCCCCTGGTGATAGATCTCGCAGGCGGTGCGCACACGGTCGGCCAGCGCCACCGAGGGGCGGCCGTCGGCGTAGGCGCGCGCTCCCAGCACCACCACCGCGTCGGCCGGGCGGCGGTAGTCGGTGTAGCCGAAGCAGAGCATCTGCATCAGGGGAAACAGGATCATGCACCCCAGCACGACCCCGGCGACAAGCAGAGGATGGGAGCGCCCGCTGCTCTGCGGCGCCAGCAGATCGCGGGTTACCAGCAGCAGTCCGGCCGCCACCAGAAGCGAGAAGGGGAGAGGAAAGCCGCCGGCGATGGCTCCGGTGCCGAGCAGGGTATAGAACGTGGCTGCATTGCCGAGCGTTGCGGCCAGGGAGGTCACTATCACCGCCAGCAGCGCGATCCGGAAGTGACGGCCGGGGCGGGACAGCAGCCCATACGCCAGGAGCCCCACCGCCGCCAGGGCGATGAACCCGCTCGCCAGCACCGGGGGGAGAAACCCGAGATCGATCCACCAGATGTTCGCGTCGAATCCGGGAGCGGCCATGCCGCCTGCCAGATTCAAGAGGGCGAAGCCTCCCAGAAAGAGCGCAAACCCCCTGGCGATGCTGTTGCGCCTCCCGGCGAACCACGCGAGCGGATGCCTGGACGCCCCCGCACGTTCCGTTCGCGAACCGGCCGGCACGTGATCGATCTCTCTGGCGACAGCAGTGATGGACATGAGTGAATCCTCCCTTGAAGGTCTCGTATTTCGCGCGTTCCCTGATATCCCGCTACACGTTCTCGCATACGCTCCGTTACCGGGGGCGGCGATGCTTCTTACCCGTTAACCCGTCGTCGCCAGCAGGGAGAGGGAAGAGTGGGCCGGAACATGGCTCCCGCAAGAACAACACCGTTGCCGCAAGGGGCATGAGCGCCTGGCTCCATCCAATTGAAATTCGCTCGGCAATTATGTACTTGAGCGAGCCTGAGTGGGCATTTCCAGAAGAATCCCACGGGAAGGCGCGAAGCATCTGGCATGGTTGGGTCTATCAGGTATATAATCGCCATTCGCCTACGCCATCTGCAATCTTCTCTACCGGCAACGCACTCCGGACCCGCTCCCCCGCTTTCACGGAACCGAAGTTCTCCGTACCATCCCTGTACGGATGAGCCTGGCGTTTTTTCCTGAAACTTATGGTCCCTCTCCCGTAGAGGCTGCCGGGCAGCCTGGCGGTGCAAGGAGCTACTGGGAAAGTTCCTTCGCTCTCCCATCGGAGCAGGTATACCGCGTTTACCCGGTGCGGGGAGGGAGGATTCCGTTTGGCACCGTAATTGCCTCTGCCTATATCTAACAAATGAGTGCAGGAAGCACACATACAAGTTCAATGTTTCTCAATTCGAGGAGGAGATCATGGCACAGCAGTATGATGCTGGTGAAACCAGCGGGCTGAGCAAGGGATTGTTGATCGGTCTTCTGACCGGTAGCGCCGTTGGCGCTGCGCTGGCGTTGTTGTTCGCTCCGAAGAGCGGCCGCGAGCTTCGCTCCGACATCTCCCAGATGACCAACGACTACATCGACAAGGCGGGTGATGTCCTCAATACCGCCAACGAGCGTTCGCGCGAGATCATCAACGAAGGGCGTACCCGTGCCGAGAGCATCATCGACGATGCCCGCGAGAAGGCCTCCACGCTCCTCTCGGATGCCGAGAAGATCGTCAGCGATGCCCGCGCAAAGGCCACTACCGCCACCTCGAAGGCTGTCGGTGAGGTGAAGGACGGAGCCGGAAAGATTGCCGATGCCGCCAAGGCGGGCACCGAGGCTTTCAAGGAAGAGCTCCGCTCGTAATTCCGGAATAACCATTCCGCGGGAACCGCTCGGACCCGGCCATAACCCCCTGTAGCCCCGGCGCTATGGGGGCTGGCATCTGGCGGAGGAGAGGGGAGTGTAGTTGATCGAATACTTGTTCCATTGCTGAAGCGGATACTGGATTATGGAGACACTGCTGTATATATCGGCATCTATTGCGCTGCTTGCCCTGGCCGGACTGTTCATTTATCTGATCAGGTTCATCGGCGGCGTTAAAGGGCTGCTGGGCACCGTAACCACGGCCGTTGATGGCGTGGTGGGTGAGATCGGGGCGATTCGCACCAATCTGCAGGGAACCATCAAGAACATCGAAGGGATCACCGGCAAGGTGGAGGGGACCGTCGATCGCCTGAACGACTCGATGGAGCGGGTGAACTCCCAGCTCGATCAGGTTGAGGGGATCGTCGAAAGCGTGAAGGTAATGACCGAGGATGTATCACGCCTGACCACCGATGCAACCGATGTGGTGCACGAGGCCAAGAGCGTGGTAGTGGGGGTGATAGGGCTGGTGGACAACGTGCAGAGTTCCGTGCAGCGGCCGGTCAACGAAGTGATGACCATCTTCAGCGCCATCGGCAAGGGGATACGCAAGTTCCGCATGAAGCTCGGCGGCGCCGAGAGCAACGGGGGCACATCCGCGATGAGCCGCCGCGAACTCCCGGATGGAATGTCTGGCCCCGAGGAGCCGTTCTTCGCCGGGGTCTCCTCCGAGGAGGTTTCCATCTCCGCCGACGGGACCACCGAGACCACTGTTGTCACGCAGAGGACCGTTTTTGCCGACGCCGCGGGCCGATAAGGCCGTGGTGGATGGTACAACCGGTTCCTAGAGCGGCCCGAGTACTATTGAACGCCCGTGGTGATATCCGCGGGCGTTTTTTATGTTGTTCCTCACGATCTCCGATCCCAGTTCTTCCACGCAAGGCGGATCGCCGGAACTGGCAACTCGCCAGCCCCGCCGGTCACGCTTCATGCACGCCCGACAGGAGGGGCCGATGGCATCGCACGCGCCCGTTCTTCTTGAAATAGGTAACAGCACTCTGAAAGTGGCCCGCCCGGTAGCCGGGGGGGCGTTTGTCGTGGAGCGCCATACCGATGCCGATGCGCTGGTCCGGAGCCTGGAGGGGACGCCGGGGGAGATCATCTGCGCTCCGGTGGGGGCGGCACGGCGGGGAGAGGTGCTGGAGCGGCTCGGCGGGCGGGTCCGGCTGATAGAGCAGGCGGATCTGGCCGGGTTCATCGGCGCCAGCTACGATACCCCCGGCACGCTGGGAATGGACCGCGTGCTGAACCTACTTGGCATGCCCGGAGATGGAATCGCGATCTCCTGCGGCACCGCCATCACCGTGGATGCGGTGGCCGGCGGGGTTCCCTGCTGGGGAGCGATCATGCCGGGCTTCACCACGGCGGCGGGGGGATTGCACGCGCGCATTCCGGCCCTGCCCCTTGTCTCGCCGGACGACGATGCCGGGCTGCCGGCGCGCACCAGCCGGGCCTCCGTCGCCAACGGGGTTCTGCTCGGCACCGCTGGCGGTGCCATGGCGATAGCCCTGGAGCTTGCGCGCATTCTCTTCGGTGGCGCCCCGCCACGGGTGGTCATCACCGGCGGGGATGCCCCGCTGATGCTCTGTCTCTGGCGCGGCGGCACTGCGGCCGAGATGGACGACGCGCTTCCGTTTCGGGGCATGCTTGCCGTGGCGAACCGGTAACGCATCCGCTTCATCATCACCCCCTCCTGCGGGACACCTCCGCGCCCATCATCCACCAAATTCTCTCTTTCAACGCCTCGCGGCCGGCCGTATCTACCTGCCGCACAGAGCCGTGCTCTGCGGATCTGCCTGATGAGCAACACCCGGCGGATATCGTATGCTCGCCATATCATTGCATGTATCATGAAATTTCTTCTTCTGCTCGCCGCCTTTTTTTCGGTTCTCTCGCATTCCCCGGCACAGGAAGCCGGAGCATTCGGTCTCGCCGCCCGGATCGGAAGCACATCCGATATCGGGTTTATCTATCATCCGTCGCGGAGCATCGGGGTTATCCCCTTCTTCTCCATCGCCCTGTCGGCCGCCGATGGGTACTATAACGCGGAGGAGGTGGATTACAAGACGGAGCATGACGGCGACCATCTGAGCCTGGGAGGCGGGGTGAATCTCCAGCACCTTGTAGCCACATGGGAAGGGGTGTCGGCATATGTGGGTGTTGGAGGAAGTTACCTTCTATCGGCATCGAGCACGATCGATTATACCAGGACCCTGGTTCATGACTCCACCATCACCAAGACGGCCACCACCCGGTCGACGACGGTGCGGGCATATTTTGGCGTGCAGTACATGCCGGTGCGGTGGCTGGCGGCGTATGTGAACATCGGGGCAGCCTACAGGTTCAGCTCAACCTCCTATGAAGAGCAATGGCCGAGAGCCTCCAACTCCCGGAGCCTCGGCACCGATAATTCCGGTCTCGGTATCCTGTTCTATTTCTGAGAGACGGGGAGCGATCTCTGTTTTGCTGCGTCAGTCGGGGCTGGGACTGGCGCTCTACTTCTGAGCGGTTGCTCAAAGAGGAGAAGGGGGATCGGCGGGAGGATGCACCTCGTGCTCCGGAGACCCGTGCCGGAGATACCAACAAAGAACTCCCGCGTGCGGCGGGAGTTTTTGCAGGAGCCAATGCTTTGCAATGCTGCCTCAGCGGAACGGCGCCAGCACCTCATCCAGCGGGCGGGCGCCGGGGAAGAGGGAGACGATCCGTTCTATCACCTCATCGACCAGGGCATCCGGACAGGAGGCGCCGCTGGTGAGGATGATCTCCACCGGGCGCTCCAGCTCCGGCAGCCATCCCTCCGTCCGGCGCATCCCCTTCAGGTGCAGATCGAAACCGTTCACCGCCTGGCGCGACTCTATCTCCCCCGCATCCTTGATGAAATAGGCCGGCATGCGCTCCTCGCACAGTTCCACCAGATGCGATGTATTGGAGCTGTTGTACCCGCCCACCACCACCGCCAGATCGCCGCCGGAGGCTATCAGGGCCGCCGTTGCGCTCTGGTTCTCGTTGGTGGCGTAGCAGAGGGTATCGCGGGTATCGGCGAAGTGCTCGCCGATGGCGCTCTCGCCGTAGCGGGCGATCATCGCACGGCGGACCCGGTCGGCGATGGCCTGGGTTTCGGATGCGAGCATCGTGGTCTGGTTCACCACCCCGATCCGCAGCAGGTGGAGGGCCGGATCGAACCCCTCGGAGCACTGCGAGCCGAACCATTCCGCGAATCGTTCCAGCGGCTCGCGCCCCTCGATGATTGCGGCCAGGCGCTCGGTTTCCTCCATGTTCTGCACCACCATCGTGGGGGAGCTGGCGGTGCTGTGGGAGAAGGTGGCGCGGGTTTCCTCGTGGTTCCGCTTGCCGTGGATCACCACGGTATACTCCTTCTCGCCGAGCGAGCCGGTGCGGTTCCAGACCTTCTCCACGAACGGGCAGGTGGTATCCCAGCCGTACGGATCGATGCCGCGGGCGGCCAGGATCTCCTGGATCTGGATGGTGGTGCCGAACGCCGGCACGATCACCACATCATCGGCGGTAAGCTCGTCCCAGGCTATCAGCTGCTCGCCGGCCGGGGTCATGATGAACCGGACCCCGCGCGCCAGCAGATCGTTGTTGACATGCGGGTTATGGATCATCTCCGACAGCAGGAAGATCCGCTTCTCCGGGTTCTGCTCCAGGGCGCGGTAGGCTATCTCGATGGCGTTCTCCACGCCGTAGCAGAACCCGAAATGCCGGGCGATCTTGAACCGCACCGGACCGAAATCGAGCACGGTGGGGGCCAGATCGCGGCGGCGCGGATCGGCCGCCTTGCGGGCGGCCTTCACTGCCGAGATGATGGGGGAACGGAAATAGATCGGGATATCGAATGTGCGTGCCATAGAGCGCTGGATACTATATCAGGATCGGCCGCAGGCTGGCTTGAATGATCGCTCGCGATGAGCCATCATGATAACGCCGTGCGTGCGATACGCCGGGCTGGGCCGGGGATACGAGCCCCGGCACCGGGAGATGCCGCCGGGAGATGCCTGGGGCAGTTCCCGGCCGGCCTGCAAAGCTACGAAACTAATCGGCCTGCCTGGGAGCACCCGCGTGCCGGGCCGGCAGACGCCGGATCACCGCGCGGCGCTCGCGGTACTTTCCCAGGCGTGCGTGGCGGAAGCGCCCCCGGATGCAATCCTGGAAGAAACTCCCTTTCGACGGGGCGCTGATGAACGCCGCAAAGATCTCCGGCGAGACATTGTAGAAGCGGTAGATGCCGCCGCCGTTGAAGATCACCTCCAGTTCGCGGGAAGCGATCTCATAGCCGATCGCATGGATCGCGCTCGAACGTACTGTTTCCAGAATCATCGGATTATTTCCTCCAGACGTGTATGGTGAACATTAGGTGCCAACCCCCGCAACTTCCCCCCGATAGAACTATGACGATTCAGGGGGAGGGAACATGTAGGGGAGGGGAGGATATTGCCCTCCGATATCGCTCAAAAGCGTTCATTCTAGCGTGAAATCGCCGATTTTCAATGCTTACGATCTGTTGCAAACCCCTCTCTCCCTCCTCCCGGCCCGGCTCCGCCGCCGGGAGCGGCCGCAGTGGTGACAAACCGTAAGGAACATGAGCCAGCGGGAGGGCATACCTTGGATTACGGCATCTGTTTGCTATTTTCGTCAGGCCAAAATTTTTTTTGCGAAACCCTCTACGCCATCTCTATTCTGGCGAGATTTATACTAGATGATCGCAGTCCCTTCGCACATCGCCTCGCTCAAGCCGTACCAACCTGGAAAGTCCGTAGCGGAGGTTGAGCGCGAGCTCGGCATCAGCGGTTCGGTAAAGCTTGCCTCCAACGAGAACCCGCTTGGCTCCTCGCCGCTTGCCATAGAAGCAATCCAGCAGTCGATCAGCGACCTGACCCAGTACCCGGATGCCGGCAGGGAGCTTCGCTACGCCCTGGCCGACCGTTTCGTGATCCGCCCGGAGAACGTGATCTGCGGCTCCGGCTCGGAGTCCATCATCGCCACCGCGCTCGATACCTTTCTGGCGCCGGAGGATGAGATGATCTCCAGCGAGGGGACGTTCGTGGGATTCCAGGTGCTGGCGCATGCCTCCGGCGTGAAGACCCACTTCACCCCGATGAAGAATTTCGGCTACGATCTTGCCGCCATGGCGGCCAAGATCAACGAGCGCACCAAGATCATCTACATCGCCAACCCGAACAATCCCACCGGGACGTCGGTGACCACCGCCGATCTGGAGCGGTTCATCGCGCGGGTGCCGCAGAGCGTGCTGGTGATTCTGGACGAAGCCTATTTCGAGTATGCCGACGGCTGGCCGGACTATCCCGATTCGATGCACTATCGCTGGGATAATGTGCTGACCTGCCGCACCTTCTCCAAGGCGCACGGCCTGGCCGGCATCCGCATCGGGTACGGCATGGCGCACTCGGATATCATCCTGAAGATGATGAAGGTGAAGCTCCCGTTCGAGCCCAGCACCCCGGCCTCGGCCGCAGGGCTGGGCGCGATGAAGGATGCCGAGTTCATCCGCCGCACCGTGGAGCTGAACCGCGAATCGCTTCTGTACTTCCACGCCGAGTTCGAGCGGATGGGGCTGCGGTTCGTGCCGTCGCTGGCGAACTTCGTGATGATCGATTTCGGCAGCCCGGAGCGCACCGAGCGGATCTTCAACGGCATGTTGCAGCGCGGGGTCATCACCCGCCCTCTCAAGGCGTTCGGCCTGCCGCAGTGCCTCCGGATCTCCACCGGAACCATGGAGCAGAACCGCCGCTGCATCGAGGCGCTGAGCGGCGTGCTGAGCGAAGAAGTAAGCGCCTAGCCGAGGAACGGCGATGCGATAAGCCGCGCTGCGTTTTCGATTCCGGTACAACAGCGTACAAGAATCCGCAGCCCGCGACGTCACAGGCAGATCCAACCTTTATGGTGCCGGAACTTCCGGTGCCGTCAATTCCGGTACGGAGCATCGGCCGGGAACCCGGCACCGCCGGGATCTCCCTGCGTCTGGAACCAGGAGCCCTGGCCCCCGCCACCGGCTCTCCGGGCGAGCGGCCGCTCTCCCGTACAATCTTAAAACTGGTATCGGCGTGCGGCCGCTCGCCTCTCCAATCGACTATGGAAACTGCAGAACAGCTCCGCGGTACCGATCAGGGACAGGACCTCTTTCCGATTCGGGGAATTCATCACATAGAGTTCTACGTCGGCAATGCCAAGCAGGCCGCCTTCTTCTACCGCCGCGCCCTCGGGTTTACCCTGCGCGGCTATATGGGACCGGAGACCGGTGTGCGCGACCGCGCCTCGTACTTCGTCCAGCAGGGGAAGATCCGTTTCATCCTGACCACCCCCCTTCATCCGGATTCGCCGATGGCCGAGCATGTAAAGATGCATGGCGACGGTGTGCGCGATATCGCCTTCGAGGTGGAGAACGCCGAGGATGCCTACCGTATCACCACCGAGCGTGGTGCGCGCGGCGTGGCCGAGCCTCATGAGATGAACGATCACTTCGGCACGGTGAAGCTTGCCACCATCGCCACCTACGGCGATACGGTGCACTCGTTCGTGCAGCGCGATGGCTTCCAGGGCTTCTTCCTGCCGAACTTCGTGGAGCGTTTCGCCGAGGGGCAGGACCCGCTTGCGCAGTCGATCGGCCTGAAGCACGTCGATCACGTGGTGGGCAACGTGGACTGGAACCGGATGGAGGAGACGGTGAACTTCTACCGCGACATCTTCGGGTTCTCCCGCTTCGTCTCCTTCGACGACAAGGATATCTCCACCGAGCACAGCGCTCTTCGCTCCACCGTGGTGGCTAACGGCAACAAGTGGGTGAAGTTCCCGATCAACGAGCCGGCCGAGGGGCTGAAGCGCTCGCAGATCGAGGAGTACGTGCAGTTCTACAAGGGCGCCGGCGTGCAGCATATCGCCATGGAGTCCGAGAACATCCTGGAAACCGTTGCCACGATGCGCGCCAACGGCGTGGAGTTCACCAACGTGCCGGAGACCTATTACAACGATCTTCTGGAGCGCGTGGGCGAGATCAACGAGCCGGTGGAGGAGCTGAAGAAGCTGAACATCCTGGTTGATCGCGACGACAAGGGCTATATGCTTCAGATCTTCACCAAGCCGGTGGAGGATCGCCCCACGCTCTTCTTCGAGATCATCCAGCGCCGTGGCGGCGAGTCCTTCGGCAAGGGGAATTTCAAGGCTCTGTTCGAAGCCATCGAACGCGAGCAGGCCGAACGCGGCAACCTGTAAAGAGTTCTCAACAGGGGAGGGGCAGCCTATGCTCCTCCCTTCTTTCATGATATGAACCGACGACCGACGTTACTTCTATTGCACGGTGCCCTGGGCGCCGCATCGCAGTTCGACTCGCTGGTTCCCCTGCTCCAGGAGAACTTCGAACTCCATGTACCGGATTTTCCCGGCCATGGCGGCAGTGCGTTCCCCGGGGAGCCTTTCAGCATAGCCGGTTTCGCGGATTATCTGCGCGACTGGCTGGACCGCCACCAGATCGCCGGCGCCGATATCTTCGGCTACAGCATGGGGGGCTATGTGGCGCTCCATCTGGCGCGGCACTCCCCCGGGCATGTCGGCCGGATCTTCACGCTGGCGACGAAGTTCGCATGGGACCCGGCGGCATCGGCGCGTGAGACGAAGATGCTCGACCCGCGTATCATCCAGGAGAAGGTGCCCCGATTTGCCGAGCAGTTGAAGGCCCGGCATACACCGGAGAACTGGGAGGGGGTGCTGGGGAAGACCGCGGAGATGATGACGAACCTCGGCAATCGCAACGAACTTGCCATCGAGGAGCTGGCCCATGTGGCGGCTCCGGTCACAGTCGCCGTTGGGGATCGCGACCAGATGGTAAGCATCGAAGAGAGCCTGGCCGCGTATCGTCAGTTGCCGAACGGGAGGTTTCTGGTGGTGCCCGGCACGCCGCATCCTCTCGAAAAGGTCTCGCCGGGGCGTATCGCCCGCGAGATCGGCGATTTCTTCCTTGGTGAAGGAGCTTTTGCGACACAGCATAAATCAACCAAATCAATCAACTGACATGGCATCAGAGAAAAAGGGGACCTCCCGCAAAACTGCGGTGAAGTCTTCGGCGAACGGCAGCGCCACAACCAAGAAAGCGCCGCGTACCCGCGCGGCGGGCCACTCCGATCCGGATGGGGCTCCTCTGAAGGGAGTCAACAAACTGACGAACGTGATCTCCCCCGAGCCGTCGTTCTACCGCACTGTCGAGCGCAACTTCGAGCGTGCCGCCTCGGCCGTGGATTACCCTCGCGGTATTCTCGACCAGATCAAGGTCTGCAACTCCGTCTACATGGTGCGCTTTCCGGTGCGCATCGGCAACGATATCCAGGTCTTCAGCGGCTGGCGCGTGCAGCACTCGCACCACCGCCTGCCAACCAAGGGTGGTATCCGCTATGCCGAGCATGTGACGCAGGATGAGGTGATGGCCCTTGCCGCTCTGATGACCTATAAGTGCGCTATCGTGGATGTTCCCTTCGGCGGCGCCAAGGGGGGTATCCAGATGGACCCCAAGAAGTACACCGAGGAGGAGATCGAGCGTATCACCCGCCGTTATACGATGGAGCTGCTGAAGCGCAACTGCATCGGGCCGGCACTGGACGTTCCGGCCCCGGATTACGGCACCGGCCCTCGTGAGATGGCCTGGATCGCCGATACCTACCAGTCGGTTACCCCTGGGCAGATCGACGCCCTGGCATGCGTCACCGGCAAGCCGCTCTCGCAGGGCGGCATCGACGGCCGTACGCAGGCCACCGGCCGCGGCCTGTTCTTCGGTGTGAAAGAGGCGCTCTCCAGCGAGGAGAACGCAAAGCTGTTCGGCATGACCCCCGGCCTGGGCGGCAAGCGGGTGATCGTGCAGGGCCTCGGCAACGTGGGCTACTGGGCTGCCAAGAATCTTCAGGAGGGTGGTGCCATCATCATCGGCATCTCCGAGTACGAGGGTGGCGTCTATGACAAGAACGGCCTGGATGTCGATGAGGTCTTCAAGCACAGGAAGGAGACCGGCTCGATCCTGAACTTCAAGAACGCCCGCAACTTCAAGAACGGCGCGGCGCTTCTGGAGCAGGAGTGCGATATCCTGGTTCCGGCAGCTCTGGAGAACCAGATCAACAGCGGCAACGCCGAGCGCATCAAGACGAAGATGATCGCCGAGGGCGCCAACGGCCCGGTGACCGCCGGCGCAGAGGATATCCTTCTGAGGCGCGGCATCCACTTCCTGCCGGACGTCTATCTGAACGCCGGCGGCGTGACGGTGAGCTACTTCGAGTGGCTGAAGAACCTCTCGCATGTCCGCTTCGGCCGTCTCGGCAAGCGCTCCGACGAGGCTTCCTACACCCGTATCGTCTCCACGGTGGAGCGTCTCACCGGCCAGTCGCTCAGCGCTCCGGAGCGCCAGGTGCTGGTGCATGGTGCCGACGAGGCCGACTACGTGGATTCGGGGCTGGAGGAGACGATGATCAACTCGTTCTACGAGCTGAAGCATGTCTACGACACCAACAAGCGCGTGCAGGATCTTCGTACGGCCGCCTTCGTGGTCGCCATCGAGAAGGTCGCCAAGGCCTACATGGAACTCGGCATTTTCCCGTAAGCGGGTGCCGGTCCGATTTTTTTTCGAGGGCTCCGGCATTAATGCCGGGGCCTTCGCCGTTATTACCGTACCGGTGCGACAATCATGGGGGAGAAGGGTCATAGTATCATGACGCCGTTCTTCCTATCATCCCTCTGATATCCTGATATCGGCGGGAGTGATTGCCGCAGGCCGGCATCATCCCCCCAGGGGATGTATCTTCCGTTGTTCCCGTTGGCCGTTCGATCTACTTTGGAGAGAATCTTCCTATGCACGCCAGAATCCGTACCAGGCTACGTACCCTACTTCCTCTTCTGCTGCTGGCATCCGCTCCGGCATTCGCGCAGCCGAAGATCCAGATCTCCGGTGCCGAATCCATCGATTGGGGCTATGCCACCCCCGGCATCCTCAAGCACGACGTAACGGTGGTCAACCGGGGAACCGATACGCTCGAACTGCTCGGTGTTGCCTCCGGCTCCGCGTCGGTGGGGGATGTCGAGAACAACCTGATAGCGCCGGGCGATTCGGTCCGGATCATGGTGAAGATGGAGACGCTCCGCACGGTGGGGGAGCGGAAGGGATGGCTGAAGATCCAGTCGAATGATCCCGAGCGCCGTTTCGTGACGATCCCGCTCCGTGCCTATGCGCTGCGCCATATGTTCGTGGAGCCCGACGGCGCCATCCTCTTCCCCGGGGAATCGGTTGTCGGCAAGGAGGTCTCCGCCACCATCACCATGGTCAACATGAGCCCCGATGCCATCACCCTGCTGCCGAACCCGGAGATTCAGGGCTGCGACGCGGTGATGCGGGTGGCTATTTCCGGCCCGGTGAAGATTCCCGCCGGCGGCAAGACCACCTTTACCGTCTACATGACGCCGCTGAGCGCCGGGCATGGGGACTGCTTTATCGAGTTTCACGCCCAGGAGCCGAATGTCCCCTCCGCGAAGACCCAGGTGCTGTTCGATGCGGTGGCGAAGTAGATCGTGGGCGGTAGTGCTTTGATGGTAGTACGTAGGGGGTAGTTCTTAGTGCTTGGGACTTGGTTTTTAGAGCTAAGGACGAAGCTCTAAAGACTACCCTCTAACCTTTATCCCTCTTACGAAAAACGCCCCCGCAATCTGCGGGAGCGTCCTTTGAGAATCAGCTTCTGGTACCCGGCTCGGCCATCATCGCCATAGGGCGTTCCGAGAGCTCGGCGGGAGTATGATGCGGTTCCTGCTGTTTCACCTCATCGGAATGTTTCTTCGAGGGGTAGTAGATCAGAAGCAGCACCACACCGATCGACACCGCCGCATCGGCGATATTGAAGATGTAGAACCGGTTCAGATCCAGCCCGAACAGGTTGATATCGGGGATATTGATATCGACGAAGTCCACCACCTTCCCGTAGAAGAGCCCGGAGTAGCCGTAGAAGACGCCGTAGAACACCCTGTCGATCAGGTTGCCGACGGCGCCACCCAGAATAAGCGCAAGCGCCAGGCGCAGGCCGGTGAACCCGTCCTTCGCCGTGCGTTTCAGCAGATAGACCAGGAAGGCACTGGCACCGATCGAGAAGAGGCCCAGCACCACCGGCATGCCGAAGTTCAGCCCGAAGGCCATGCCGGGGTTCTCTACGAACGTGAAACGGAGGAAATCCCCGAGGATCTGATGGCTCTCATAGAGGTACATCCCCTCGTGCCGGAACCCGAAGAGATCGAACCCCTTGACAGCCAGCTTGGTGATCTGGTCGATAACGACGATCAACGCCGACAAGGTAAGCAGCTTGCGCATACGAGATCAGCCCTCTTCCTCCATCATCCCGGATGCCTGCATCTGGATGCGCCCTGGCTCGCACGGCTTGGAGGTGTTTTTGTAATAGGTACAGACTTGCGTGACCGGCACGGCCATCATCCGCTTGCTATCCAGGCGCAGCCCGCAGATACGGCAGATGCCGAAGGAGCCATCCTGGATACGGCGAAGGGACTCGTCGAGTTTCTTGATATAATCGCTGGTGCGCTGCGCCTGGAGAAAGGTCTTCTCCCGCTCCATCGCATCGGTTCCCTGCTCGGCCATATGAAGCGAGTAGGCGCTGTTGTCGTCCATGTTCTCGCTGGAGGTCATCTCGCGAAGCTGCTCGGTGAGCACTTCGAGTTCCTCCTGGTTATCCACGCGGAGTTCCTGGATGAGCGTGCGGAACTTGTCCAGATCCTTCTGCGGGAACGGATCGGTGGTGGCGGTCCCGGT
This sequence comes from Candidatus Kapaibacteriota bacterium, assembly GCA_048594725.1. GTDB lineage: Bacteria > Bacteroidota > Ignavibacteria > OLB7 > OLB7 > JAFDZV01. The sequence goes on along the minus strand of JBMDXA010000196.1, from coordinate 45,877 downwards.
GGCCGGGGAGAAGATCCCCTTCGGGAATTTTGCGGCCCCTCCCTTCGAGGATGCCTTTTTTGCCGCCGGCTTCGGCGTTTCCGGTTTCTGATTCTCGGGAGTATCGGCCTGCGGCTCTTGTTTTTTCGATGTCATCGGTTGGGTCTTTCCTACAGGTTCCTGTGAGAGCTTCTGCGGAGCCTTTGTCTCGGCAGTATCGTTCTTCGCGGCCCCAGAGTCCTTTTTGGCCGGCGAGGATGACTTGGCTGCTTTGGATGCCGGTTTGGCCGCCTCGGAGCCCGACGTATTGGTTGCGGATGCTGATTTCTTCTGAGGAGCGTCGGTCGCACCTTTCGCGGCCGGCTTCGATGAATTCTTTGCTGCCATAGTACGTGTCGCCTCGTTTACCAGTTCTCTGTCGATGAAGTTCGATGGAGCGGTATCCTTTCGATATGGTCACAACATGGACGGCGCCTGCATTCGTATCCTATTCCGCGAGTCCGCCGGACCTGCCAAAGGCCCTCTCTACTGCTTCATCTCTCACAACTGACGTTGATAATATGAACGATCAATCCTCTCGCAGGGCGCTCCCGGCCTCATATCGCCCTGGATAGGGGGACTGGACCGCCGCGCGGGGTTAGTTAGCTATGTAGTCGAAAATCTAGTGCCACAGATTCGGCGCATCGGCCGGAATCTGGCGAAAGAGGGATGCAGGAGAGTTCCGGCATCCCTTTTCCCGGAGTTGCTTCTACTCTGCGGCGGCCATTTCGACACGTTCCACGGCGATATGGCATGGGCGGCCGTTCAGGTCAACCTCCAGCATCCCTTCGGCACCCCCTGACGGCAGGAACTCCACTGCCAGCGTTTCGCTCATGATATACTGCCGCTGCGATTCCAGCGCGCCCGCCAGATCGGCCTCCGATGCATACTTCAGACGGATTCGGTCGGTGGGCTCCAGCCCGGAATCCTTGCGGAGATTCTGCACGCGGTTGACGAACTCACGCGCCAGCCCCTCGTTGAGAAGCTCCGCGTCAAGCTCGGTATCGAGCGCAACGGTGAGCGTTCCCTCCGAAGCAACCAGCCATCCCTCGATATCCTCGTGGATCACCTCGATATCTTCCGGAAGAAGGGCAAACGTATCATTCCCAACTGTGAGAGTCAAGGTGCCTTCCCGTTGCAGCTCGGTGATCTGCGCTGCGGCCAGGCCGGTGATGGCCGCAGCCACGCTCTTGGCGGCCTTGCCATGCTTCGGCCCGATGGTCTTGAAGTTCGGCTTGGCCTTCACCCGCACCACGTCGGAGCCCTCCTCGGAGGTCACATACTCCACCTGCTTCACGTTCAGCTCGTCCTTGATGATCTCCTCCACGGCGCGGTAATCCTCCCGCTCGGCCTCGCCGGCCACCGGGATCAGCAGGCGCCTGAGCGGCTGGCGCACCTTCAGGCGTGCCTTCTCGCGGAGCATGCGGGAGAGCGCCACCACCTGCTGGGCGCGCGCCATCCGGCGTTCCAGATCGGTCTCGATTGCCCCTTCCTCCACCTCCGGCATCAACGCCAGGTGGACCGAATCGGCCGGGTCCAGTCCGGTGGCCCCGTTCAGCGAGCGGTAGATCCGCTCCGAGAGGAACGGCGCCAGCGGCGCCATCAGCTTGCTTACGGCCACCAGGCACTCGTACAGGGTCTGGTAGGCGGCGATCTTGTCGGCGGAGAGTTCCCCCTTCCAGAAGCGGCGGCGGTTGCGGCGCACATACCAGTTGGAGAGCTGCTCCACGGTGAACTCGCTTACCAGGCGCATCGCCTTGGTGGGCTCGTAGGAGTCCATCAGGAGGCGATATTCCCGTAGCATCGTGTTCATCGCCGAGAGAATCCACCGGTCCAGCTCCGCGCGCTCCCCGGTGGGGATGCGGGCCTCGGCATAGGTGAACCCGTCGATATTCGCATAGAGGGCGAAGAAGTTATAGACGTTCTTCAGCGTTGTGAAGTCCGCCAGCACGGTGCGGACAATATCCTCCTCGTTGAAGAGCATCGGGCGCCAGGGGGGGGAGTTGGTAACCATGTACCAGCGTACCGCATCGGCGCCGTACTTGCGGATCATCTCGAACGGATCGACGGTATTGCCGAGCCGCTTGGACATCTTGCGTCCCTCCTTGTCCAGCACATGGCCGTTCACCAGGATGTTCTTCACCGCCGGGCTGCCGAACAGCGGGGTGGCGATGGCGTGCAGCGTATAGAACCATCCGCGGGTCTGGTCGATCCCCTCGCCGATGAAGTCGGCCGGGAAGAGCTTCCCGAACTCCTCGCGCCGCTCGAACGGGTAGTGCCACTGCGCAAACGGCATGGCGCCGGAATCGAACCAGACGTCGATCAGTTCCGGCGTGCGGCGATAGATCCTGCCATCGCGGCGGAACAGAACGTGATCGACGAATGGCTTGTGCAGATCCAGTTCGGAGGCCACCTCGCTCATCGGCACCAGCGTGCCGTCCGGACGCTCGAACTCGCCCCGCATCAGTTCCTCGATGGAACCCACGGGGAAGAAATCGTTCGGGTCCTCCTCGTTCACCCAGAGGGGAAGGGGGGTACCCCAGTAGCGATCGCGCGAGAGCGACCAGTCCTTGTTCTCCTCCAGCCAGTTGCCGAACCGTCCCGCCCCGATCTCCGGCGGCTGCCAGTTGATCCGGTTGTTCTGCGCTATCATATCGGCCGCGTACTGCGTGGTGCGGATATACCAGGAGTCGCGTGCGTAATAGATGAGCGGGTTGTCGCAGCGCCAGCAGTGCGGGTAGCTGTGCAGATAGTCGTTGCTGGACTTCAGCACCTGCCCCCGCTTCTTCAGCGCTATGACGATATCCTTATCGACCCCCTCCTCCACGCGGTCATCGAACTTGAGGGTCTTGACGGCGCGGCCGGCGAACTCGGTAACGGCCGGGGTGAAATGCCCTCCCGGCGTTACCGGCTGGAGCACCGGCAGGTTGTAGCGGAGCGAGGCCTCGTAGTCGTCCTGGCCGAACGCCGGGGCGATATGAACGATACCGGTACCATCCTCGGTGGAGACGAAATCTCCCAGGATGACATAGAAGGCATCCTTGTCCACCGGGACATCATCGAACAGCCGCTCGTAGCGGAGGCGTTCCAGCTGGCGTCCGGTGAAGGTGCCGAGGATCTCCCAGGCGCCGTTCGGGTCCAGCGTCTCGCGCCGCGCGGCGGCGAAGATGTAGTGCCCGCCGTTCTCCGGGTCGCGCGCCAGCAGATACTCGATATCGGCTCCCACCGCCAGGGCCACGTTGGAGATCAACGTCCAGGGGGTGGTGGTCCAGACCAGGAACCAGGTGTTCTCCGGCAGTTCCGGCGCGCCGGGGGCATCCTGTGCCGGGGCCACGCGGACCTTCACATAGAGCGACGGATCGCGCACCTCGGCGTACCCCTGCGCCAGCTCGTGCGAGGAGAGCGGGGTTTCGCAATGGGGGCACTGCGGCACGATCTTGAAGCCCCGGTAGATCAGCCCCTTGGCATGGAACTCCGAGAGGGCCCACCACACCGACTCGATATACTCGTTGGTGCAGGTGATATAGGGATCATCCAGATCGATCCAGTATCCCATCACCTCGGTAAGCTCGTTCCAGCCTCCCGGCTTGTTGATATGCTCGTACACGAACTCGCGCGCCATCCGGTTGAAGTTGGCGACGCCGATCTTCGTCTCGATCTCCCCCTTCTCCTTCAGCCCGAGCTGCTTTTCGAGGGTGATCTCCACCGGCAGGCCGTGCGTATCCCAGCCCCCCTTGCGCGCCACGCGGTAGCCCTGCATGGTCTTGTAGCGGCAGAACATATCCTTCAGCGCGCGGCCGAAGACATGGTGGATGCCGGGGACGCCGTTGACCGTGGGCGGACCTTCGTTGAAGATCCAGGCCCTGTCGGCCGGGCGTGATTCCACGGAGCGTTTGAAGGTGCTGGTTTCCCGCCAGAAGGCGAGTATCTCCTTCTCGTGCTCGTTATAGTTCAGTCGTTCCGGAAGTTGCTGGAACATGGCTCGTCGTAAAAATGCTCGTCGGAAATCCGTGGTATGGCACCAACACTCGGGCAGCCGGTAGGAAAGGCTCAGGATGTCGGTGAAATCCCATAGACGGATGAAGTTCCGTTACTGATATAAAGGGGACAAGTCTACACAGATATGGTCTTCCGTGTATCAATATGGCCTGATTCGCCATTTTTCACGGTTTCTCACCTGGGCACATCTGTTGAATGCAGGTGAAACCTGCCTTTGTTGTACCCATGTTGTACCGGTGCCGCAATAGAACCTATCCTTTTAATCTATGGCGACCATAAAGATCGTTCTTCGGAAGAAAAAGAACAAGGACGGAACTTTACCTCTGGCACTTCGGATCACGAAAGACAGAAGAAGCACCTTCATTCACCTTGGCTACAGCGTGCAGGAGAAGGATTGGGACAAGGTGCCTCAAAGGGTGCGCAGAACCCATCCCAACTCCGCGAGGCTCAACTTTCTTGTGAAGAAGCTGGTCTGAGGCCGACCGATACGACGCTTGAGTTGGAAACGCAGCAGAAGGAAACCTCTTCAGTCGGCATCAAGCGCAAGATCAAGCCTGCGGCGGATATGCTGTTCTTCGCGCGGGGCGATCAGTTCGCGGAAGGTCTCAAAGCGGCAGGGAATTACAACCGCTGGCATATAACGAAGTTCATGTTTGCGGATCTTCAAGGAGTTCCTGTTCGGGAGGGAGGCGGTTTGGGATGAACTGCCGGAAAGAGCGAGATGGCGCATCAAGGACCATCACCCTGGCCTGTTCAGCGGGTCCGATCTGCCGTTCCAGAGGATTGGTGCCGCTCTGCTGGAACGGTTCAAAGTCTATCTGAAGGCGCACAGACAGGTCAGCGACAGGACCATTGCGAACTACCTGTGACCATTCAATGCGTCTTTACCCACGCGATCCGGGAAGGCATGCCGGACAGGAAACATTCCCCCTTGGGGAAAGATAAGATCAGGATTAAGATCCCGGACTCGAAGAAGGTGGGCCTTACAGGAGAGGATGCTTAAAAGCTGGAAACGGCGGAACTGCTCAACCCGGCCTATAGCCTTGTGCGTGATATCTGGCTTGTCTCCTTCTACTTCGCCGGGATGCGGGCTGCCGATATGATACAGTTGCGCTGGTCGGATCTGCGCGACGGACGGCTGCACTATAGTCATGGGGAAGAACAGGAAAAGCGTCTCGCTCAAAATCCCCGAGAAGGCCCTGCACGTGCTGAAACGCTACGAACCCGGCAAGAAGCATCCGGACGACTTCGTCTTCCCATATCTGGAGGACTTTCCGCGTCTGGACGAAATTAAAGCTAACTATGTTCTTTTGCTGAATTATCAGGCCAAGCGCAGATACAAACGCGGTTACCAGCTCGGTCAGAAAGCGTCCAGTGCGACGGTGCGTGTGAATCGTCCACTATTCTTCCTCCTGCCTTTATAGCTGCTTCAAGCCGCGCCTGTACATGCTCGCGCGCGACGGAAACATCGATATGCATGGCATGCCGCAATGTTTTTTGTTGTGCTATTTCCTGCATCCAGACGGTCGACCCATGTCCCAGCGGGTCAACAGCGTTATCCTGCGCCATTTCGGAATAACCAAGAACTGCACGCCAGAAACCGATATCAATCATTTCCGCTTTTGCTGAAATCGCAACTTGCACTTCCTGCACTGCGCTACGGTCAGTTTTTGCATGAAGCTTTCGAGCGACCTCGGATATCGAGCGCGCAAGGCTGATATGTCTACGCTCCAACTGCCAAACATCACGTGTTATGCGAACGGAAACGTTTGTATCAGAAAAACCAATCAAAACGTGTTGTCCGGCTAGTTCTGGGATTTGTGCGATTGCTCCGGCAAGATGTGCCGCCTCGCCAATCGTACCGACGCGATAATATGCCACCGCGCCACCGTGTAATACCACCCAATCGCTCAAATCATCGGTAGCAAGAAAATCTTTCCAACCCTGTTCGCTCATCTATCACCTCTTGTTGCGATACTTCAGCGCTATCTTAATACACCTAAACATAAAAAAAGTCATGAAACCACCGCTAAACTAAAAGGCAGTAAAAAAGCAACTAATTGCGCTTCGGTTGCAGGTCAGGATTGAGAGATGGTTATTATAAGCAACTGCCTCGATGCCGGAGCCGACAATGCGTTCATTGGCCCTCTTGAAGAACTCGACGGACATCCTGTCGGGAGAGGTAGAGTGGCGTGGCTTGGGTGTCATCAACCCCTTTGGCGATAATGGCCTTCCTGTTGATCTGGCGGACTATCCGAAACTGAAAAACTATCTGGAGGTGCGGAAACCAGAGATTGCTGGCAGACACGTCGCGCAGAAATCCACAGTGTATCTGGCACTTCGCACGGCCATTCAGGGTGGTCGGTATCCCGGACATGGGATGCGTGCGCCCGTATCCGTATCGGACCGGGAATGGAAGCCACCGATGGCAGGTAGATAAGCGGGCGGATATCGCTGGCGGCAGTGATAGATGGGAGGAGCCTCGATCGGAGATGCTCCTCCCTTCGTTGTTCTCTTGTCCGGTATACGATGGTAAAAAAAACAATAGAAACATCGGCCGGGTGCAATTTCCCCGTCTAAAGTCATCTTAACCAGTAGGCCAGTATCGGCCGGCACTCCCAACCCACCGACAGATCATCTCCGGCGTATCCGCGACGATCGGTACGCTTTTTCGAACGGATTCTCGTGTACTGCTGTATCGCAGGCGTATGCCCGGATCGCTGGGGGGCCGCCGCATTTTATCATCAGGTAAAAATTCACGGAGAAGAAGTCTCATGAAATCATTCCGCAACCTTGTCCTGCCATTGCTGCTGGCACTTGTTATCGGCAGCTCCGCCTATGCCGAAGATCCCATGGCCGAACTGACAATGGGACCAACCCTTCCTCCGGGCGTCTACTGGGCGTATTATCTCGGTAATCCGAGCGCACCATATCCATGCGCCTATGTGCCGTCCAGCAGCTGCCTGATTATCGTAATCAGCGCCGCCGGGCAGAACCTTAATGCCGTTGATAATACGGTCGGTCCGGTGGCTACGCTTGCACCGAGCACCAATCCCGCCTGGAAATGGCAGGCCGTTACCACGCAGGAGAGCACGATGTACATGGACCCGAATCCCAGCCATCCTCCGACCGGGGATTGATCCTGGAGCGGATAGCGGTTGTTCGTGGGAGGAGCGTTTATTCCGAACGCTCCTCCTTGCATTTGGGCGCCATGTATTGCGGTTGATGATCGTTGCCGGATCGTAGAAAATAAATCCCGATGATATGACTACTCCCTGCTATCGCCTTTGGGGATCTCTGCTGCTGGCATTGCTCTGCCGAGCCGCAATCGCGCAGCCTCTGATGGCGCAGCCCGCCACGGTTGCCGGTGATATTCATGCCGCGTTGCTCTGCCGCGAGGCGGCGGGACGATATATCGTCCTGTATTTCAGCGACAATAATTGCACCGCATGTTTTCTGGAATATCAGAATTTCTGGAAGGGATATATACAGAAACACCCGGAAGTTCCGATTGTCGGCTGCCTGGTTACCGATCGCCCGTATATCCGTGAAACACTGCTGAAGGAATACGGAATCGATATCCCTGTGCAGACGTTGAAGCGGCGGATATTCGATTCCCTTGCCCCATCGGTGGAGCTTCCCCGTGCGGTAGTCTACCAGGGACGGAGCGGCATTCTGCTGGATCATCATATGGGGGAGCGCGATTCGCTGGTGAGCGGAGAGGATGGTTATGCGATGCTGGAGCGGCGGCTGACCGAGCTGCTGATTGCAGGGGGAGGAGCGGGGGAGCGCCCCAGGGTTCCCCAGGCGGCGGCCGTGCGTTCGGCGAGCGTTCCGGCGTCATCCGGCGGGGGAATGCACAGAATCGATGCTGTGCGGCTGCGCGAGGATGGCGACGATATCATCCTGGGAATTCCGCAGATAGACCCTCTCCCCGGCGGCGGCTATGCGGTTGTGGATTACAAGCGGGCCCGGCTCTATTTCTATGCGCCGGATGGATCGGTCTCCGGACGTGTCGATTTCAAGGATAGCTCATTTATCGGATCGAGAATCCTGAACCTGCATCATGTGACCGTGCGGGGGGATACCCTCTTCTGCATGGGGACCGTTCCGCGCCTGCTGAAGCGGGGCGCCGACAGCACCAAGGATGAATATGGCCTGCAACCGGCGGTCTATCTTCTGCGCGGCGGCAAGGCCCTGCTGAAGGTGACGCTGGATGGGGAATCGCTTCTCCCTCCGCTCCGGATGATCGGGTCCGCCATCATCGCCAAATCGCTGCCGTGGAGCGCCATGGCCGATATCGACTCTCTGAAGGGGTTGCGGCCGATTGTCGCCGTCGGGTTCGATAACCGGCTGATCCGGCGCTTCGGCCGTCTGGATGGGAAGGTTCTGGAGGGGGCCAGTCCGATGGCGTTCATTGAAAACGCCATCGCGCTCGGTGCCGACAGTCTTATCTATTATCTGGACCAGAGCCGGGGCACGCTCCAGCGCTTCACCGCCACGGGAACTCCGATCGATTTCCTTGATCTTTTCGCCGGATCGAACGCTGCCGGGTTTCTCCATACCCATGTGGTGGCCGATGCGGCCGGCACGTTTCATATCCTCTCCCAGAATCCGGCAACGAAGCGTTCGTTTGTTTCGACCTTCGCCGGAACCGGCAAGGCCCGTACGCTCCTGGCGCCGGTTCCGGACGGCACGATCGCGCTGGTCGGGATTGCCGGGGATGGGAGTCTTCTTCTGGGAACAAAAGGGGAGGAGGGGATATTCGTGGAGCGGTGGAGCACGGTGAGCGGAGGAGAACGATAGAACAGGATGTTCCGCATCTTCCTCCCCCGCAGGGCGCGCTCGGTGCCGGGCCTAACCGGGGGCGATGCTACTCGAACAGCTTCCGGTGCACCGCCGCCAGGGCCTCGGCGCACTTCTCCTGCGGCACTCCCACCAGCAGGATATGCTCGCTCGATCCGGCTGCCACGAACCCCACCGGGAACCCCTCCAGCGCCGCCAGCGGTTCGGCGATGGCGGCCGGGGTACGGCGAAGCGCCGAACCGGTCATGCAGAGCAGCGCCGAGCCGGGCTCCGTCTCCAGACGGCAGACCGCTTCCAGCGCGGCGCGGATGACATCGTGGAAAAGATCGGAGGGGACGGTGACCACCGCGCGCGACTCGGCGAGCTGCGCGCAGAGCACCGGCACATCATGTTCCGCGAACAGGCCGAGCGCCCGTTCCATCACCGCCATTCCGCCGCGCGGATCTCTGGGGCAGAGCCGGAGGATCGTCATCCCCTTCTTCACCGTGATGGAGTGGATGCCGGGGGAGACCGGCGAGCCGTCCGGGAGGATGCGGGTGCCGGGGTCTTCCGGGCGCATCGAGTTCTTGATGACCACCGGGACGTTCCGCTCCACCGCCGGGAGGATGGTGTCGGGATGGATCACCTTGGCCCCGAAGAACGCCAGCTCGCGGGCTTCGGTGAAGGTGACCTCCGGTACCACCCGCGCCTGCGGCACCACGCGGGGATCGGCCGTGAGGATGCCGCTTACATCGGTCCAGATCTGGATCTCCCTGGCATGCAATGCCCCCCCCAGCAGCGCGCCGGTATGATCGGAGCCACCTCTGCCGATGGTTGTGGTGACCCCCTCACTGGTGGAGCCGATGAACCCCTGCGCCACCACCACCTCGTGTTCCTCCAGCAGCGGCAGCAGTATTGCGGGCGCATGCCGGTCGATGGCGCTTATCAGCGGCTTGGCATCGGTGTGGCAGGCGTCGGTGATGATGAACGTGCGGCTGTCGGAGAGCGCCGCATGCCAGCCATCCGCGCGGAACGCCTCCGCCAGCAGGATCGACGACAGCCGTTCCCCGTACGAGGCGAACAGATCGGTGGTGCGGGGGGAGAGCTCTTCCAGCAGGATAACGCCGTGCACGAGCTGCTCGATCTCATCCAGCATCGCCTCCAGTTCGGCGCGCGCGGGGGAGTCGGGGTTAAGCTCGTGGAGGATGCCGTGGTGCCGCTCGCGCAGCTGGGCAACCAGCGCTATGGCCTCTTCGGCGCGTCCCTGGCCCGAGAGGCTCGCGCAGTTCAGGAGGATATCGGTAACGCCGGAGCACGCCGAGGTTACCACCACGGGAGACCTGCCGCGCTCCGCGCCGGTGATGGCTACCACGCGGCGCATCGCACCGGCGTCGCGCACGGAGGTGCCGCCGAACTTCAGAACAACGGGCTGCCGTTCCGGGGGGATGGCGCTCATTGCAGCTCCGGAGCGGGCGGAATCTGGCCGGGCTCCTCCTCGTCGGCACGCTGCGCCGGCGGGGAGAGAATCCCCTCGGCGATCAGCCAGCTCACCATCTTCTTCACCTGTTCCAGCGGCACGCCGTACATATAGGAGAAACGCCACTGATCGATCGGCGCGCGCCATACCTCTACCACGAACGCCTGCTCCATCGAGATCCGCTCCTCGTTCTTGACGATGGCGAGCGCCGCATCCAGGAAGGGGGAGCCATCCTCGGCGGTGATGTTATCGACGGTGAAGTAGAAGTTCTGATGCTCCATCAGATCGCAGATGGCGAACCCGCGGCGGTTCGGCAGCAGGTCGGGCAGATATGAGAGGCTCACCTGATACGGCTTCTCGTCCCCTTCCCACAGATCGTTCCAGATCGGCTCGTCGTTGGTGCGGAGCCATGCGAAAAACTCCCGCTCCTTGCTCGGGAGCGTCATCAATGCGCTGGAGCCGTAGAGCGCCACAAGCTCCTCGGCCTGTTCGCGCGTCAGCGACATCATCTCTTCTTCGGTGATCTCCACCGGATGGATTCCCTCGCCGGCGGGGCGCATGCGATCCACCAGATCTCTGAATGCTTCGTGTGTCATCTGAGTAACCGTTGCAAATTCTTATCGCCATCGGGCGAATCTTATGGGACAGGTAAACGTCTGCATCAACCCGAGCGGTCCGGAAACTTTCGGAAGCGCCAAATATACTCACACTTGCGGGCCTCCGGTACGAGCCCATACTGAATTGTCGCCGGATCTGGTCCGCACCTGAGTGCTCGCAATCATGATGAGCGCCGCGTTATACTGTCCCGCGTTCGGCTCCCGGATGGAAGGCCGCTCTCCGGAAGCATGGCGGGATGGCAGTGGAATGCGGAGATGGGGCCGTTCTCTACCGTTCGGGGCCTGAACCGCGATCGCCCGCCCGCGGCTGCAATGGCGGATGCCGGGCCCGATTGCAACTCATTGTGATGCACTGTTCCTGTCAACCTTTCTGACTCCAAATGCCGGGATATCGTATGAACATGCCAGGATTTCTCGTTCCGTTTCTCCTGATGGTTCCGCTTGCGCTCCATGCCGCCCCTCCGGATGATGTGGAGCGGCATGTCATCCAGGGGATCGATCATCTCTACTCGGTGCGCTTCGATCAGGCGGCCCGGAGTTTCGATGCGGCCATCGCTGCCGACCGGGGCGACCCCAGGGGATATTTCTATCGCGCCAACGTCCATCTCTGGAGCTATATCTTCGACAAGCGCCAGGAGCAGTTCGATCTGTTCATGAAGATGAGCGATCAGGCAATAAGGGCCGCCGAGAAGCGCGGCGGGGATACCAGGGCCAAGCTCTTCCTCGGCATGAGCTACGGCTACAAGGCGATCGCGAACGCCCATGCCGAGAATGCGATGGCCGCGGCGATCTCGGCCCGCTCCTGCTACGAGAAGCTGAACGAGGTGGTGCGCGCCGATCCGAAAGCCTACGATGCCTATCTCGGGCTCGGCATCTTTCATTTCCTGGTCGGCTCCGTGCCGAAGGCCGCGCAGTTCCTCTCCGGGTTCAGCGGGATCAAGGGGGATGCAAAACTGGGGATAAAGGAGATAGAAACGGTGGCAAGCCGGGGCACCTATTTCAAGAACGATGCGCAGCTCATCCTTGCGCTGCTGAACGTGTATTACCTCCAGGATGTGCAGAAGGGATTGCCGGCGCTGGAGGCGCTCTCCCGGAAATATCCCCGTAATGTCGGTATCTCATATGCCATCGCCACGGTTTATGCCACCGAGAACCGGCCGGACAAGGCCATCGCCTATTACGAGGGGGTGATAAAGCAGGGGAATAATGATTTCAAGGTGGTGACCAATATGAGCTACGGCCGCTGCGGCATCGCCTATACGATGAAAAACGATTTCGCCCGCGCAAAACCGTATCTCCAGAAATTCATCAAGAATTCCGATGAAAAGATGTACCGCGCATATTCCTGGTATCTGCTCGGAGTCTGCTTCGAGGCCGAGGGAAACCGCGCGAATGCCATCAAGGCGTATGATTACGTTCTGAAGAGCCCGCAGTTCTCCTCGCCGGAGGACGAGATGGCGCACCGCAAGGCGAAGCAGTTGCGCGCCACGGCGATGACCCCTACCGATATCACCCTGTTCCGCGCCATGAACGCGGCTACCGGCGGGAATTTCAACGAGGCCTATACCCTCGCCAGCGGCATCGCCGGCCGCCGCGATCTGACACCGGCGCAACGGGCCCAGGCACAGTACGCTCTCGGACGCGGACTTCAGGAGCGGGGAGAATGCGCAAAGGCGGTGGATGCGTATAAAGCAGCAATCGCCACGGGAAAACATAGCGAGACATGGGTGGCCCCCTACAGCTATTTTTACATGGCCGAGTGTGATCTGAAGATGGGGAATCGCGATACGTGGCGCCGTAATCTCGATCTGGCGAAACGCTATACCGACTACGACAACGAGCCGCAGCTGCGATTCCAGCTTGAGCGCGATGTGACGCTTATCGATTAGAACCGGAACGCTCCTCCCCCAACGGGCGCACCGGTATCAGAATGGATTTATCAGAAATCCAAAAATTATTGGTGGCTGCATCTATTCTCTCCGGAGGATGATGCAGCCTTTTTTATAGGTGATATGCGTATGATGACTCCTGCTTCCGGATGCCTCGCGAGTAGATGCGGCGGCGATCCGCCAATAAAAAAGTCCCGGAATGGCATTCCGGGACTTTTAAAAAAAAACTACTAGGATATATCTGTTATTCGAAGACGGTTTGCAGGGAGAACTTCCCGTTCGTTACCGGCATGGAGTTTCCCTGGGCATCATAGAGCGTGCAGTTGAATGTTCCCTTGCTGTTGTATCGCCCGCCGAGAGGCTGGCCGATCTGATATTCTATTCTGGTATGCTCGGTCACCTTGAAGGAGCTTCCAGCCTGATCTCCGGAGCCCCAGGAGGAGCACCATCGTTTTCCGCTGCCATCGGTCCAGGCGATCTGCACTCCATCGGTCCGTGTGCGCTCGCTGCCGAATTGCATCACCGGTCTGACAAGCTCATCCAGCTCCTCGTCGTATGGCGTGTCGTCATAGTTCTTGATGAAGGAGATCCTGGGACAATCGGCGAGCGTATCCACTACAAAATCGCCGTTGGCGAACGTTGCCTTGTTGAATGAATATTCCTGAACCAGCCACACTTTCGTGCCGTTGTTTGTGCTGCGGCTGTGCATGGACTGGCCGATCTGCCCGTTGCTCAATGCCGAGGTCTGATAGGTGACGGTCTTCCCGTTCATAGTGGCCTGGATATAATACGGCGCCGTGATGGGAGCCCCCTGGCCGCCATCATCATCCTTATCGGTAGGAGAGTTGTCGGAGCATGCGTTCATCGTAAGAGCCGTGCAGAGGGCGGCCAGAGCGAGAACTGCTCCGCGGAACGTTGTACGAAAGGTCATCGATCGTTTCTCCTGAAACTGGTATGAATACTATGCGGAAAAAATTGGGGCGGGAATGTAGAGCCTTCATCCTTCACGTACCAGGGAGAAACCCCTGCCTTGCATGAGAGGGGGTGGCGGCCGGATGCGATGCACAACGGTCCGATAGGTATCTTGGCCGGCTCACAATGGGGTACGAAGATGGCAACAGCATTTGTTTTCGACGAACGGTATCTCGACCATGATACCGGGCCGGGGCATCCGGAGCGGCCGGACCGGATCAGGGCGATAGGATCGCGGCTGCGTACCAGCGGCCTGTACGAGCGGCTGGCGCATATCACGCCGCATCATGCCGATGTGGCCTGGCTGGAGACGGTCCATCCGGCATCGTACATCACGAGCATCCAGGCGGCGTGCGATGCCGGGCTGGATCATCTCGATGCCGATACGGCGCTTTCGCCGGAGTCGTACCGCACAGCGCTGCTTGCGGTGGGCGGGGCGCTGGCCGCCTGCGATGCGGTGATGAGCGGGGAGGCCGCCAATAGCTTCTGCGCGGCCCGCCCGCCGGGGCATCATGCGGAGCGGGATCGTGCCATGGGCTTCTGCCTATTCAACACCGTTGCCGTGGCGGCGCGGTATCTTCAGCAGAAGCATGGCATCGGGCGCGTGCTGATCCTGGACTGGGATGTGCATCACGGCAACGGCACGCAACACATCTTCGAGAGTGATCCCACGGTCTATTATATCAGCACCCATCAATGGCCGCTCTATCCCGGCACGGGGGCCGCGGGGGAGCGCGGGGTGGGAGCCGGCGAGGGCTACACGCTGAACCTTCCGCTTGCGGCCGGAAGCGGCGATGACGAGTATATGGCGGCGTTCGCCCAGGCGGAACCGGAGATCGAGCGATTTGCTCCGGAGTTCATTCTGATCTCCGCCGGGTTCGACGCCCACCATCGCGATCCGCTCGCCGGGATGCGCGTCAGCGAAGAGGGCTTTCGCCGCATGACACGGATGATGCTCGATCTGGCCGCAAAGCATTGCGGCGGCCGGTTCGTGGCGGTGCTGGAGGGGGGATACGATCTGGAAGGGCTCGCCGGGAGCGTGGAGGTCTGCCTGGAGGAGATGCTGAAGGAGGGCTGATGCCGATGAGGGCTGATGCGCCCGCAGGGGAGCGCATTGTGGCAGATGCAAGAAGGGGCTGCGAGTGACTATCATCGGAATGAGCCGACGGTTATCTTCTCCTTTTTTCAATGGCTCTCCTCCGCTCCTCCTCTATGCATAGTCATCTGCTGCGCGCATCGGCGTTCATCGTTCTTCTTCTGGCCCTTGCCGATATCCTCTCCGCCCAGGATGGTGCATGGGAGCGGCTGCCGGGCATGGAGGGGGGAGATGTGGCCGGTATCTTCCGCAGTTCGCGCGGGCGCATCTTCGCCTGCACCATCACCGGCGGCATTCATTATTCCGATGACTCCGCCCGTACGTGGCAGAGAGCGCAGCCGGAGGGTATCGCCGCAGCGAAGATCATCGAGCGCAACCATGGACGGCTCGTTGCAGCCGCTTCCGACGGGATCTATCGCTCCGATGATGGCGGCGAGCACTGGGAGCTGCTCGGTCTGGCCGGACATCGGCTGGCCGCCGTGGCCGCCGATAGTGCCGGTGTTCTCTGGGCCGCTGATTACGAACTGCATCGCTCCACCGATGATGGCCGGACATGGACCTCCGCCGATCCGTTGAGCAGTGATTGTTCCGGGATGCTGGTAACACCCTCCGGGCGCATCTTCGCCTGGGCGTACGATCCCTATATCCATATCTACCAGATCATCGCCTCCGACGATGGGGTCACCTGGAATATTCTCAACGATCTATGGGGCTCGGCCCTGATGCTCGACGGCGCCGGACGTCTCCACGTGCCCACGGGGAGGTATCACCTGCGTAGTGCGGACGACGGGGCAACCTGGGATACCGTCGCCACCTATCCCGAGATTATGGATGCAGCCGTTTCCATGAGCGCGGCTCCCTCGGGCGATATCTTCGCCATCATGCACGAGTCGGGAGTTGTGTTCCGTTCCCCGGATGGCGGCGCGACCTGGGAGCGGCTGAACGATACGCTGAGGCAGGTTGGGGGGATCTGCGAGCTGGCTCCCGGACGGCTTCTGGCCGGCACGCTGGATTGGGGCGTCGTCCGCTCGGACGACGGAGGAGCCTCATGGAGGGAGTCCAATCTGGGACTGGAGGTGCTTCGCATCAGGTCCATCATCTGCGGCCGTGATGGGGGTCTGTTCGCCGTATCCGGGAACGACTATGGTGCCACCACCCTGCGCACAACCCAGCGTCCGGGGCGGAGATGGGCGCGTATCACCCCGCTCTTCAGAGAGCAGTTGAGGGCAGCCGCGCTTCTTCCGGATGGGGATCTTCTGGCTGCGGGGGATGAAACCGTTGCACGCTATCATCCCGGTTCCGGGGAATGGACGCCGCTGGTGAGTGATCTCCGCTACATGAATTTCATCTCGGTCGATGCTCAGCCGGACGGGCGGGTGCTGTGCACGGATTGGGGGCGGGATATGATCTACTCTTCCGATACCGGCAGGACATGGCAGCCGATAAACTCGTGGCTGGGAACCCAGAACCTTGGTATCCTGACGCCCGGCGGCGCCATCCTCATCGGCGCGGACGCGGGGCTGGCCCGTTCGCAGGATCTGGGCCGGAGTTGGTATAGTGCGCGCTCGATGAAAAGAGTGGGAGCGCTGGCGAGCGACCGCAAAGGGCGACTGTTCGCCGGAACCTATATCAGGTCATCGCTCGAAGCCGGGGGCGTGCATATCTCCGATGATGATGGCGTCACATGGTCTGCTGCGGGGCTCGGCACGATGAACATCGGTGCGCTAGTGGCCGATCGCTCCGGCGCGGTCTATGCCGGGGCAGATTCCTCTCTCTTCCGCACCGTTGATGGAGGGGGCACATGGGAGATGATTGCCACGTTCGGGCATCGCATACTCTCGCTTGCAATCGATTCCGCCGGGCATCTCTGTGTGGGGACCGATGGTGCGGGTCTTTTTATGAGCAGAGGCGCGATCGCGTCGGTTGATTCGTATTCCGGTGGAGGGGCCGCTGCGGCCTCGCTGATCGTCTATGCCGATGGGAGCGGGCCTGTTATCGGCATCTCCCTTCCCGTCCCTGGGCGCGCCGTGCTCCGGCTCTACAATCTGCTCGGAGAGGAAGTCGCCAGGGTAGTGGATAGTGATCTCTCCGCCGGGCCGCACCGGTTTCCGCTGCGGGATGATGCGCTTGCTCCGGGCCTGTACTTCTGCCGCCTGGATATGCATGGCGAAAGCCTGGTACGGCGGTTCGTCGTCCCCCAATGATGATGGCACATCCATCTCACGCCTCGTTCGTCTTTCTCGGAGCCACGCCGGCGCGGGGCTCCCGTATCGTACTTTTTCAGCTATGACGCAGCATTCCCCCGACGCTCCCGAGCGTCTCTACAACCTTCACATCTTCTGCGATTTCGACGGCACCATCTCCGGCCGCGATATCGGCTTCGACCTGTTCGATCGTTTCGGCGTGCAGGAGCCGTGGCACACTCAACTGATGGAGCGCACGCTCGGGATACGCGAGTACTGGCGCGCGATGGCCCTGCATCTGCGCGAACCGTTGAGCCACGAGAAGCTCGACAGTTATCTCCGCGAGATCCCGATCGATCCCGGCTTCGGCGAGCTGCTGGCTCTTGCAGGAGAGGAGAATATTCCCTTCACGATCGTAAGCGATGGGTTCGATCTCTACATCAGGCGCTATCTGGAGCTGAACGGGATTGGGGGGCTCGATATCTACTGCAACCATGCGGAACTCGATGAAGCCGGGCGTATGACGATGAGCTTTCCGCATGCCGCCGAGGGATGCGAGTGCATCTGCGCAACCTGCAAGCGGAACGTGGTGCTCGGTCTGGCGCATCCGGAGAGCCGGATCATCTACATCGGCGACGGCGTGAGCGACCAGTGCCCGGCCGAGCATGCCGATATCATCTTCGCCAAGAAAAGCCTTGCCGCCTACTGCAACGCCGCCCGGCTTCCGCATTATCCGTTCAAGACGCTCGGCGATGTGGCGGGGCAGCTTCGCCTGCTCCTCTCCAGGCGCCGCATCAAACCACGGCATCAGGCGGGGCTCCGGCGCAAGGGAGTGTGGGAGGGGGAGTGATTGAGAGTATGGCAGGAAGCTCTTGAACAGGAGAAGTTTTCGTATATTGGCAGCATGGCTTACCACTCTAACCGGTGAGCCACGGGCCCTTAGCTCAATGGTTAGAGCAGTGGACTCATAATCCATTGGTTGGGGGTTCAAGTCCCTCAGGGCCCACATCAAAGCCGCGATCTCGCATGGAGGTCGCGGCTTTTTTGCGTTGGAAGCGTTCAATCGCAGGGGATGGGAATAGGTGTTTGCGGGATATTCCCGCTTTTCTATATTCGCGCCCCATTGCCACCTGATCCCTCCGCAACCGGAGGATACTTCAAGCCTGATATGCTGGTGCGGACCGCGTTGGCCTCATCCCTGCCAGATGCGATCGTGCTGATCCGGTCCATAGCCATGATGGCGGAACCTGCCAACAGGGAACCGCCCGTACGAAACTTCGGATATCACTTGTCTATCTCCGGCAGGGCAGCAATGCCCTTGTGGGAGAATACCTATCAATTCATATAGTTTCAGGAATTCGAAATTTATGAGGAAACTATTATCCTCTCTGCTCATCGGCCTTGCTGTGTGCAGCGCTGCGTACTCCCAGGATACCAAGCCGCGTACCTCCTCCGGAGACAAGGCGCTTCTTTTCTCCATCAGCGGGTTTGGAACGTTCGGTATCGGTGGCGCGCATGTGGGAAATATGCCGATAACAACCGCCGGTGCGGATACGACATTCGCAAATATTTTCGGTATCCGGGTTGCGACTCCGCTTCTCGGCTTCGGAATGAAATTCTATCTGAGCGATAATCTCGCGCTCCGCGCGGCGGTTGGTGGCGGTTCCAGCACCTCGTTCACTCCGCGGCCCGGAGATACCACCGGAGCCACCGACGATGTGACGGATATTTATTTCGGGGCTGCTCCGGCGCTTGAATTCCATCTTATCAATGCGGGCCCGGTGAGCGCCTATGCGGGGGCTGTGCTCAATTACAGCATGGTGCTGCATGCCGATGGTGATGCCTCGAACCCTGACGAGGATCATAGCCAGCGCACCTATTCCACATTCGGTGGCGGCGCGCTGTTCGGCGTGGAGTATTTCCCCTGGAGTGCCGTCAGCCTGAGCGCCGAGTATCAGCTGGGAGTCAGTCATACTTCCTCCACGAACGAACGAAGTGGCAAAAGCACCGACGGCAGGAGCTATCTGGATATCGGCATCAGCTCCTTCGCCGTCTCGCTCGGCGTGTATTTCTAGGACGGAATATCTACTGCGGTTATCAGCGCGCCCGGACTCTGTTCCGGGCGCGTTTGTTTTGTGCCGTCCGCTACGGGTGTTCATCCCTGGTTGCGTCCCCAGCCATGCCCTTGTTGAGCAGCCGGGCGATATAGCCGGCAAAGTAGCTGGCTTCCCGCTCGATAAAGGTGGCGTGCTCTACCGCCAGTTCCATCTGCTCTCCTCTGAATCTCTTCAGAGAGGGGCGGCCCCAGGAATGGAGAAAGACCGTGAGCTTGCTTGCCACTCTCTCCACCTTCTGTACCGCATTCCCTCCATCGAACTGTTTCATGACCGCAGGGGCATCCACACCATAAGCGGCGGCTTCATCGATCAGCCCGGCAGCGGCATCCAGCCCCACCGTCAGATTGAGCGAAAAGGAATCGCGATAGGTGGCGAGAACCCGCGCCATTTCTCCGGCGCGCGGTTCAAGCTCCGCATAGATGCTTCTCCATTCATCATCGCCCGGTGACGGGTCCGAAAGGTGACGGTTGTAACGGCGAGCCTGCCCTTCGAACGCCGTAAGGGCGGTAAAGATCGCCTCCACCGGCTCTCCGGCGGCGGAAATTCTTCCCACCCTCTGAATCATTTCCAGCATTCTGTGCTCATCCATTGCTCTACGCTTTTCGTGATCGGGAGAGCCGGGTCTTCATCCCTTCTGATTCCCCACACCAACCGTAATCATCAGGAACATCCGTGCCATGGCGATGATCGAAGCCCCTCTGCGGCGAGCCTGCAACGGGGCGTGTACAGGCGATGGCCGGCCGGGGAGAACGGGAGGGAGACGGCCGGAAGAGCTTTCGCCTCCGGTATCCGCTACGACCTTTCAGGAGGCGGAGAGGGGAAAGCCGGGTCCGGCCATCCCAGAGGGGGGGGGGAGTACACAAACATGTACTCCGAAATCGTATCTCACATGCGTAACATCGCAGCCGGTATCTGGGATGAATACTTGATGTTCCTTCCAGGCTGCCATTCACCAAGGGCTCTCGATCGTCTGCCGGGACGTTCCGGCGCCATCCGCCGGGATCTGCACGGGACATGCGGATCGCCATCGGATGCTTCGGAGTACAACGGCATTGCGTGGAGGAGCCATTCCCTTATAACCCATCTACCGATAACCATATGACTCATCGAGATAATCTCCTGAGATCGTGGCTACTGGCAGGGGTGTTCGTTCTGCTGGCGATGGTGGCTTCGGCGACCAATGCCAGCGCTCAGGATGTGCTCCCCTGTAAATGTGATGTAGGCACCATCGAGGTTGGTAAAGTAGGCTGTACATTCGAAGTCTGTATAAAAGACTCCGACGGTTTTGTGTGCATCCCCGTCAGCGGGGGCACGGTCGCACAGTTCAAGTGCCACGATCAGGCAGTGATCTTCCTGAAGGATTGCAAAGGCAACCTCGTGCAGATCAACAATAATAAAACGAACTGCGTGACGTGCGTCTGCGTGGGCAAAGGCTGCTGCGTGGATGCATGCGTGACCTATGATAAAAATGGATGCATTCGCGTGACGATCAACCCGTCTACCTGCAAAACCTGCTGAGACGGATCTCACGTAGATCATCCGAACATATATCCCGGTTAGGGACAACCGGCGAGAATGTTTACAGAGGCGGAGAATCCTATGATTCTTCGCCTCTCGTTTTTTTCAGGAAAAGTTTGAGGAAAAAGATTGCAGCGGCATGGAGACAAAGGCGCAGTTCCCGCCGGCGAGGGAGAGCCAGCCATGGGGAACAAAGAGATCGTTTGGCCCAACCAATCGGCCGCTGTATATTCGCTCCGCTTCGAGAGTCCAGCCCTTGCTGCCGGTTTCCTTCCGGCGGTTCACTCCTTTCCGAACGATCATCATTCCTCTGTCGCACCGTAGCGGGATCTCCGGCTGCTCTGCCTGTTCCCGCCGGTTCAGACACCAATTCATTATACACGTACCGGATCTCATGAAGATCGATTTCTCCCGTATTGCCCTGGCAGTTGCCTGCCTTGGAATGTTCGTTGCCGCGAACACCTCCAACCTTTCCGCAAAGACCAAGACGATCACGATCGTCAACAAGACCACCTTCAATGTCGATCGCGTCTATCTCTCGCACGTGAGCGAGGATGAGTGGGGCGATGATATCCTTGGAGATAACGATGTGCTGGAGCCGGGCGATTCGCTCGAAGTGGAGATCGAGTGCGGGGAGTGGGATGTGAAGCTGATTGCCGCCGATGAGTCCACCTGCACGGTGAGTGGCGTGGATATCTGCGCGGCGGATACCTGGGAGATCACCGCCGACTGCTAAGATCCGCGCGTGATTCTACAGTACCATCAGCGAGGTTCGTGCTGCGGCGCGGACCTCGTTTTTTTATGTATGTTCGTCCGCCCGCCGGAGCACCCCGGCCGGCGCAGGTATGCCCCCCATCCTGCAAGTGCTCCCGGCGGCCGCCCCGTGCGGGGCCCTGCCTGGGCGATATCATCATGGAGAGCATTCTGCTATGCGTAAGAAATCCTCGGCGCTCGGCTGGAAGGGGACTACCTTTCTGCTGGTCCTGATTCCGGCCATGGTTCTTCTTCCCCTGTGGTTCCTGTTCCTGGGACCGAAACTCCGGCACGACAAGCTCCTGAAGAACGGGCGGCAGGTTTCCGGCAGGCTGCTGGATGTGGAGGAGACCGGCACGGTCATCAACGATTCGCCGGAGCTGGAGATCGTCGTGGAGTTCAAGCGGGAGGATGGAATCCTCGATACATCCACTACCGATTTCGTCCCATCGCTCCGCAGCATCCATCTGTTCCAGACCGGTTCCAGGGCGGTGGTGGCGTATGATCCGGAAGATCCCGAGGAGATCACGATCGTCAGCCTGGGGGGGAGCGAAGATGCGCCGCCGGCCCCCGGCAGCTCCGCTCCGGCGATGGAGCGGACGGTGGATTCGCTCCGGCAGATCGCCGACTCGCTCCGCCGGGTAGGGGATTCGCTCCGCCGGGAGACGGGACGGTAGCGCTTCCGGCACCATGCGGATCGCGACGTTGCCCGTTGTCAAAATCTTCCCCCGCGGCTCCGATGACGGATGATGGACTGAACAGAAGGCCCCCGCACGAACCGATTGCCGTGCGGGGGCCGCGTGCATTCCGGGAAGACCGGAAGTTGCTCCGGTCCTCATCGTTCCGTTACCGGACGAGCTTCAGTTGCTTCCCGGTGGTTCCCAAAAAATCCGGCGCACGGATATATGCGGCGGTAGAGAAACGGAAACGGACGGCGCCATACAATGCGTGGTGATGCTGCCGGCCGGGCAGGTATCGCCGGAATAATGCAGGGGCCGGAGATGATCATCTCCGGCCCTTGCGAGATAGTGAAAGTGCTTCCGCGATTATCCGCCGCACGGGCGCGCTGGGTTCCTAGCGATACAGCGCCACGCTTGCGAATGTCACCGCCGAATCCCGCTCGGTTTCGTCCCACTGGTCGTAGACGAGCACCTCGCCGGAGACCGGCTGTGCCGTACGGAGGGTGGCATAGATGGGGGCGACGCCGCAGACGCGGTATTTGTTCCGCTGCTCGGTGAGAGTACGGAGAAACCCGTCGGCATCGGGGGTGGCGGCCTGTTCCAGCAGGCGTTCGTCGAACCGGCGCACATCCGCCAGGATGGTGCGTGCGGCGAAATCATCCCCGAACTTCCGTCCGATGTGGCAGAGATCGGCCCCGGCGATATAACAGATCTTTCTTCCCAGCTCCTCGCCGGTGCTCCGGAGCGTATCGTACAGGGTGGTCAGGCGCTCGTCCTCGGCGGCGTTCCCCCCGGCAAGCTCCACGTATTCGTACAGGGAGCCGGTGAGTATCGGCACGATCCTGAAATCCCGGTCGGGGAAGATATGCCGGAGAAACACCGCCTGGAACTCGATGGAATGTTCCCGTTTATGGGCGATCTCGTTGCGGGTGATCTCGAACGGGAGGTTCCGGCGGAACCGCTCTATGAACTCGCGATCGGCCGGGACGGTTCCCAGCGGCGTCTCGAAATCCTTGCCCGAGATCATAAAGGAGTCGTAGCTCATCTGATGGGAGACCCCGAAGATCACGAAGGTATCGGCATCGGAGTGGCGCAGGGCGTTATAGGCGGGGCCGTAGCTTTCGCCTCCCACGCGGAAATCGATATGCGGGGCGATAACGGCCACCGGCGCCGAGCGCTTCGATGGGGCGGGATCGGCCGCCAGGAAGCTGTCGAACATCTCGCGCAGCTCGTCGGGATCATCCGGATAGGAGCTGCCGGCATGCGCCGCGGCGCGTGTGGTGCTTTCGTTGTACTCGCGATCGCGCCGCGCCCGGTATTCGCGGAAATCGGGAGAGTCGAGAAAACGCTCCCGGTCCAGCAGGGCCACCATCTCCAGAAATTCCGGCACCGAGAAGCTGCGCCCGGCATCTGCCGCCTTGCGCGCCAGATAATCGGCGCTTCTGGTGCCATCCAGCAGGGCCAGATATTCCACCAGCGACCGGGAGATACGGACCGTGTTGGGGGCATAGAGGGCGTCATCATGGAGCATGATGACGCCTGGGGCGATTTCATATGCGGAGATATCGTTGCGCACCGGCGGAAGCGGGGCCGATGGGGTATATGCTGTTGGTGTCATGGTTCAGGTTGCATGGTTTCGTTCCGGGCGGATGCTCCTGCATCCGGTTCACCGGCATTGCATGACGATGAACCCGGCGGCCCTGGATGATCTATCCGGGAACATCGGTATATTTCTCTTCCGTTTCCCCATGCAAAATCCATGCGCGCCATTGGGTGCCGTACGTTCTCCCATGCTATCTTCTCCACCTGCTATTCCCGATACGCTGGTATAATCGCCCTGGACGGGGGGCGCCCCCCGGACCAGGCCGTTCCGGTGCCCGCCTGATGAGCCCGGCAGCGGCTCTGCGGTGGCATTTACAAAAAAGTTTTCGTGGAGATGTGCATTTTCGTGCTCTGAAGTCATCTATACCGGATACCCCACGAATGCGATTCAAAGTACGTGCAGGCTCATTCTCGCGTAATACGGTATATCGCACAGACGGTAAGTACCTATCAACCATCGTTCCGCACACAGGGAGGACTCATGAAATCATTGCCACAGGCACGTCTCTTCGCGATCCTGGCGGCCGCCGCCATCGCCTGCACGAGCTGGGGATGCTCCAGCGATGACCCCGCTGCTCCCGGCGACTCCAGCGCTGATGTAACGCTAGCCCCGCCGCCGACCGGCCAGGGATTCCAGGTCGTCATCGGGCCGTTCGATGCCCCCGCCGGAGAGGAAGTACAGAAGAATTACTACCAGAAGCTGCCCATCACCGAGGACGTCTATGTGACGAAAATCGAGTTCAAGTTCAACAAGGGCAGCCATCACATGAACATCTTCAAGAGCGACACCATCAACGTGCCTGATCGTGTGGAGAACTCGTTCAACGCCATCGCCTGGGAGAGCTGGGACATGGTGGCCGCCTCGCAGAAGGGGGATTTCACCTGGACCCTTCCTCAGGGTGTCGCCATCAAGCTGAGCGCCGCGCAGCAGATGATCTTCCAGACCCATTATGTCAATGCCGGGACGCAGAAGACCCCGAACGGGCGTGGCAAGGTGATGGTGAACTTCTGGACCACCGACAAGCAGAACGTCACCTCGCTGGTGGGAGCGGTCTTCTCCAACAACCGCGTGGTGAAGATCCCGCCGTTCACCTCGGCCACCTATTGCAAGGTGGTGCCGCCGTTCAAGAATGATGTGAAGCTGCTGCTGATGACCGGGCATTTCCACAGCCGTGGAAAGACATTCACCGTGGGACACTGGGACGGCACCAAGCTGATCGACACGATCTACCAGAGCCCCAACTGGGACGAGCCCCCGATCCTTCAGTTCCCCACCCCGCTTACCATCAAGGCCGGCGACAGCCTGGCCTACATCACGACGTTCGAGAACCGGACCGAGGATGAGATCAAGTTCGGCCCGCACGTGGAATATGAGGAGCACGCCAATCTCTTCGCCTTCTATTATCCGGGTCCGCCGGATGGCAAGGCGATCTATGATTTCGTCGGCGGGGTTCTGATGGAATCGCATCGGATTTAATCTCCTATGCGTATACCATCCGCTATCAGCCGATATCGCTTTTCTGCAACGCAGCGTCACAGGTGCCTTCCGGCACTTGTGGCGCTGGTGCTTCTTCTGGCCGTGCGGAGCGCATGGGGCGGAGGGGGCTGGGTGCCGGAGCCGGGGGAGGGGAGCGTGCGAGTGGGATATAACTGGAAGCACCAGCCGGATGCCCAGCGGCGCGACACCGAGGGGGAGATCTACCGGTCGCTCTTCAACATGACCCACGATTATCGTTTCCTCTATCTATCGGGGGATATCGGGATCATCAAGGGGCTGGAGGGATCGTATCTGTTCACCTATCTCTGGGCCTCCGAGACCGTCGATAGCATGTCGGAAGATCCGTCGCGCTTCTACCACGGGCCCAGCGATATGTGGCTGGGGCTGAAGTACCAGCTGCTGGACGGCGAATATCCCACGGCGGTCTCCGCCACGGTGCGCCTTCCCTATCTGTACGAGGCCGCAAGCGTTCGCAACGGCCATCTTCTTACGGAGATCCCCGGCCTGCTGGAACGTGATTACGATCTGAACCTCCATGTCTCCCGCTCGTTCAACGGCCCGTATGCCTCGGCATCGCTGGGCTACAGGCTGCGCGAGGGGGCGGCGGTGAACCAGATCCTGACGACGGCGGAGTTCGGCGGGACCATCCCGTTCACCGGCGAGAAGCTTTTTGCGAAGATCGGCATGGATGGGGCCTTCAGCATCGGCGAGCCCCCTCCCACCACGTCGAAGGACCGGTTCTCCGGGCTCAGCCTGGAGGCGGGGCATCACTTCTTCGATTTCAACAAGGCAAGCTATATCCGCCCGCAACTGGCGGTTTCCTACAAGATCCTCCCGCAGATGGACATCAGTGCCGGGTATTCCTATATCGTATGGGGACACAGCACGGTGGTCTACGAGGATTTTCTCGTTCAACTCGGTTATTCCTTCTAGCCTCCCCATGAAACGTTTCCAGCCGATGCTCCTTTCCGCGCTCCCTCTCTGCGCGGTTGCCCTCCTCTGCGTTCAGGGATGCGGCGATGAGGCCACCGGGCCATCCGGCACCGCCTCCACCTTCTCCAGCATCAAGGAGAATATCCTGGAGAAGAACTGCACCACCTCCTCCTGCCATGGCAAGCTCGGCCAGAGGGGGGGACTGATTCTGGAGGGAGAGGATGTCTATAATCACCTCGTCGGCGTGCCGGCGGTCAACGAAGCGGCCAATGCCAGAGGGCTGAAGCTGGTGGTTCCGGGCAAGCCCGACAGCTCCTTTCTGCTGGTAAAGCTGACCGGTCCGGGAGCCGGGGAGGGGGATCTGATGCCCTACGGCAACCAGGCGCTCGGCAGCAGTGAGATCGATGCGATCCGTACATGGATCGCCAACGGCGCCAAGAACGACTAGCTATTTTCGATTTTCGATTTTCGATTTGGGGGAGGAGGGTTCAGGAGTCGTTGAGTCTGGGGGGTGGGAGAATAAAGAATGCCTGCGGCATCGAGTTCTCCTCTGTTTCTCTCCTTGCTACCAGCTGCGATCCGCTACCTCCCTGCCAGCCGTCACGGAACAGTCTCCGATCGCTGTCCCTACTATCCCTATCCTCATAGCCACCGGTTATGGGGATTTTTTTTCGTGGCTTTGTGGATATCTGCCTTGTGGATATCTACGGTGCAAATGTGGATATCCCGGCCCCATCCTCCCTGCTTTCTTCTCTCCCAATCGAAAATCTAAAATCGCAAATCGAAAATCCCTCCCCTCTCTCCCAATCGACAATCCTTCCAATCCCCGATCGAACAATCTCCCGGTCGTATATTGATCCTCGTTCCTCTCATCGCGGGGTGTTCATCCGATACCCGTTGCCGGCCTTGGCCTGACATTGGCCCGGGGTTGGGTAGAAGTATGCCGGTGGTAACCAAATATCCGGCGGGGAGTTTGTAAGTCTGTTTACCTTCCGGCGATCTTCCAGGTTCCGGAGGTGGGCCGTTCGTCATAAAAGTGATAGGTTACGGCTCTGCCGGCAGGACTTCGCATGAACACCTGCCGGCTTCCCCGCGTTGCGGGGCAGGGTGGTCATATGATCTCCATCATAGTCTGCTTCTCCCATTATCTCGCATGTTTTCTCGAATTTCCGATCGTTTATGAGACGTATTCTCGATAAACTGAGCACCAGCCCTCTGATGAGCTCGCTTCTGGAAGCAACCAGAACCGGGAGGGAAACACGGGTGACCGGCCTGGCCGGATCGCTTCGCAGCGCTGCGGTGGCACTGCTGTACCAGCGCAGCGGCGAGCCGTTCGTGATGATCTTCGAGGATCGCGCGGATGCCGATTCGGCGTTCGCCGACCTTGTTACCCTGATCGGCTCCGACCATGTGCTCCTGTATCAGGGGGATCATCACACGGCCGCCACGCTCCGCGATACGCTCGATGCCGAGGTGATCTCCCTGACCGAAGCGCTGAAGTCGCTGGCGGACAACCCGAACCGGGTGATCGTCACCGATGTGGAATCGCTGGGGGAACGGGTGCCGCAGCAGCAGAACATCACCAGCAGCGTGATAGAACTGCGGCGGGGGGAGCGGATCGGGTTCGAAGATCTTGCAAAGCACCTGGCGCTGGGGGGATTCGATCGCTCCGATATCGTGCAGTCGGTGGGGGAGTATGCGGTGCGCGGCGGCATCCTGGACATCTTCCCGGTGGGCTCGGAGCGGCCGGTGCGGCTGGAGTTCTTCGGCGACGAGATCGATTCGATCCGCGAGTTCGATCCCCTGTCGCAGCGCTCCATGCGGGATATGGCGTCGGTGAACCTGATGGCGCGCCTGTTCCATTCCGAGCAGCAGGAGGAGCTTACCGCCACCCTGCTGGACCACCTCCCGGAGAACGCCACGTTCTTTCTGGAGGAGCCGGAGCGGATCGAGGGTCTGCTGGAGGAGGCCGGGCATCACGAGCTGGTGGAGGGGATGAGCCGGTGGCGGCGGATTCTCCATTCGCAGTTCTTCGCCGGCACGCCGGGGGAGATTCTGGAAGTAGGGGCGCGGCAGCAGCCGAGCTATTCCAGCTCGCTGAAGGAACTCTGCAAGGGGGTGGCCGCCCTTCGCTCGGAAGGTCATCTCGTCTTCCTGCTGGCCGATGGCCCGGAGGCCCGCCGCCGCCTGGAGGATCTTGTGGATGGGGAGTGCGACCGCGCCGCCGATGCCGGTGAGCCGTACGGGTTCGGCGCCGCCGATGTGGTCTATGAATCCGAAACCCTCTCCAACGGTTTTCTGATCCCCGCCATCAAGCTGGCCGTTCTAACCGAGCACGAGGTCTTCAGCCGCCGCCGCTCCAGAGTGCAGCGGCGCCAGCAGAAGAAGTTCAAGGGCTTCACCCTCCGCGAGCTGAAGCAGCTCCGGGCGGGGGATTTCGTGGTGCACGTGGACAAGGGGATAGGGCGGTTCGTGGGGCTGGAGACCATCAACGCGGCGGGATCGCGCGGGGAGGCGGTGAAACTGGAATATTCCGGCGGCGATACCCTCTTCGTGAACCTGAACTATATCAACAGGCTCCAGAAATATTCATCGAAGGAGGGGGCGCAGCCCAAGCTGAGCAGGCTGGGGACCGAGGAGTGGGAGCGGGTGAAATCGCGCGCCAAGAAGCGCGTCAAGGATATCGCCCGCGAGCTTATACGCCTGTATGCTGTGCGGAAGTCGCAGCCGGGGTTCGAGTTCCCCGCCGATACCCAGTGGCAGCGCGAGCTGGAGGCGTCGTTCATGTACGATGATACCCCCGACCAGGCCAGCGCCACCTATGCGGTGAAGAAGGATATGGAATCCCCGACGCCGATGGACCGGTTGGTCTGCGGCGATGTCGGGTTCGGCAAGACCGAGGTGGCCGTACGCGCCGCGTTCAAGGCGGTGCAGGGGGGGAAGCAGGTGGCGATCCTGGCCCCCACCACCATCCTGGCGCAGCAGCATTACACTACCTTCCGCGACCGCCTGGAGCGCTATGCGGTGAATGTGGAGCTGCTCTCCCGGTTCCGCTCCAAGGGGGAGCAGAAGGAGACGCTGGAGAAATTGAAGGTGGGAAAGGTGGATGTGCTGATCGGCACCCATCGCATCCTCTCCAAGGATGTGCGCTTCAGGGATCTGGGGCTGCTCATCATCGACGAGGAGCAGCGCTTCGGGGTCACCGCCAAGGAGAAGCTCCGGCAGATGCGCGCCAACATCGATACGCTGACGCTTACCGCCACGCCCATCCCGCGCACGCTCAACTTCTCGCTGATGGGCGCGCGCGATCTGAGCACCATCGAAACTCCCCCGCGCAACCGCCTGCCGATCGTCACCGAGCTGATGCAGTGGAACGACGACGCCCTTGCCGATGCCGTCAAACGGGAGCTGCGCCGTGGCGGGCAGTGCTTCGTGGTGCACTGGAAGATCGGCGATATCGAGGAGCTGGCCGGAAGGATCGGGGAGATGGTGCCGGATGCCCGGGTGACGGTGATCCATGGCGAGATGAGCGCCGAGCAGATCGAGAAGACCATGATGCAGTTCATCGAGCGGCGGTTCGATATCCTGGTGGCTACCAAGATCATCGAGTCGGGGATCGATATCCCGGCGGTGAACACCATCATCATCAACCGCGCCGACAAGTTCGGTCTGGCCGAGCTGTACCAGATCCGGGGGCGCGTGGGACGCTCCAACATCCAGGCGTATTGCTATATGATCGTGCCGCCCCCCACGGCGCTCTCGCGGATCGCCCTGAAACGCCTTCAGGCCATCCAGGAGCTTACCGATCTGGGGTCAGGCCTGAAGCTGGCGATGCGCGACCTGGAGATCCGCGGCGCCGGCAACCTGCTGGGCGCCGAGCAGTCCGGCTTTATCGAGGATGTCGGCTTTGAACTCTACCAGCGGATCGTCGATGAGGCGGTGGAGGAACTGAAGCGGGAGGAGTTCCGCGATCTGTTCGCCGAACAGCTGGAGCAGGAGGAGCGGGAGGTGGCCCTGCCGGACAACGAGGATATCGTGATAGAGGTGAGCGGCGATGCGCTGATCCCGAAAACCTATATCAACGACGATTCCGAGCGCTACGATTTCTATCTCAGAATGTACTCGGCAAAGGACACCGGAGCATTGAATGGCATCTTCTCGGAAATGCGCGACCGGTTCGGAGCGGTGCCGCCGGAGACCGAGCGTCTGTTCGATGCGGTGCGCCTGCGTCTGGCGGCCATGCCCACCGGCGCCGTGCGCTGCGCCCTGCGCGATGGCGAGATGCGCCTGGATCTGCCGTCGGATACCAACCGCGATTATTACGAGCGGTGGTTCCAGTCGATCATGGAATCCATCAGCCGCGAGCGCGGCGCCCAGCTGGAAACCAAGGGGAAGGCGCTGGCGATCGTCTATCAGGGCATCAACGATGCCGAGGAGGCCGAGCGCGTGCTGAAGCGTTTTGCATCGAAGATGCGGGATGCCAGGGCCGCGGAGGTTGAGTCGTAGGATGTTCGATTGGCGATTGTAGATTTTCGATTGGGAGAGGGGAGATAGTGGCGATGAGAGCGTGCGTTGTCGTGGAGCGCCATTCCGCGAGCGATGCCGCAGCCGGGCGCACGGAGTACAACTCCGCGCCAGACAGCGGATACGGAACTGGGAGAATCTCGGGAACTATATTCCCAGGTGTGTAAGAGAACAGGAAAGGAGATGGGGCTACACCAGCCGGCATCTCCTTTCCTGCCATCAACCACTACCGTGAGCAGATTTCAATTGACTTGATCGGTTCTGGCTCCCGTAGGGAGCACCCGTCTGTAGCTATGGTGTCAGTGTTTTCTTCGGAAGCTCCGTAGGAGCGGCCCATTCTTCTGAGGAGCGTTACCTCACACTCAACTGAAACCCGCTCTAAGTACCTACAGATATGTTTTCTGAGATTCTGAGGGTCGTTCGCGCGTAGTTCCACTCCGTGCGCGCTGGTAGCAGCTGGGGTTGCGGAGTGGAACTCCGCGACAACACCGAAGAAGAACCTCAGCAAACTTTCTTCCAGGTACGTAGTATGAGTAACTCTCTACAGATATGCGATCCACTGCCGGATAAGCTCCGTCAGGGCGGTCCGTTTCAACTCGATCTCCTCCGCAGATCCGAACGTGACCGATGCCCGGTCATCGCCAAGCCATACCAGCAGCGCTTCCGGATCGCTGATCGTCATGCCGGACGCATCATTCCGTTTTTTCGCTCCGCGGTGGAGGATTAGCTGCACGCCGTTTTTTGCGCGAAGATGCATCGTGGCGAAATGTTCCGATGTGCGGAAGCTGGGTGCGTTCCATTTTATCTCCTCGCCGATGGCCGGATCGGCGTGGAGGATAACCTGCCGCAACGCAACGATCGCACTCTTGTACGGATGATCGAGTGCCGCGAGAAATGTCTCCACGGTTTCAGGGGCCGGTTTGCTGCGTGCCGTGGTGTTGCCGGCAGAGGATTTCGGGGGCATGACAGAAGAATTTACGTAAAAGAGGATATTCGGTATTGAATATAAATAGGCGATTATATACCTGATAGACCCAACTATGCCAGATGCATCACGCAAAGCCGCGAAGGCGCAAAGAAGGACATTTTCTTTGCGCCTTAGCGGCTTCCCGTGGGATTCTTCTGGAAGTGCCCGCTCAGGGTCGCTCAAGTATATAGTTGCCTATAAATATACTGCTCGCAAGGAGATCCTTTCAGAATTATACAATGCACTTTCTGGCGATATAAAAGTGTCCGGGAGCTGGTAGTGAAATTCTCCGGATATAATGGGGGGCGGACCTGGAATGATCCGCCCCGATAATCATCGTGATGGATTATTTCGTTACCACCATTTTCCTGCTTGCCGAGAGCTTGCCATCGGCCACGACGCTGTACAGATACGTGCCGGATGAAAGATCAGCCACCGAAATCTTGATCTCGCCGTTCTCACGCCCGCTCAGGGGAGTGCGGGAGATCTCCCTGCCGGTGGTGATCTCGGAGATCACCAGTTCGGCCTTCGCCACCGATGCCGGGATACGGTAGGAGATCGTGGTGCTGCTGCCGGTGGGGTTCGGATCGTTCTGCTCCAGCATGATCCCGTTGACGCTCAGCGCGGGAGCATCCACTCCGGAGAGTTTTCCCAGGGCTTCCTCGATACGGGCCAGCCGCGCATCCAGATCGCGTGCGTCCGCGACCATCCGGCTCTGCGCTCCGGCGCTTGCCACCGATATATCCTCCTGCTGCTGCACGGCCCTGATAAGAACCGGCACCAGACCCGAATAGAAGATGCCCATGCTGGTGCCATCCTCGTCCCCCTTCACGATCTCCGGAAGCACCTCCCGCACCTCCTGCGCCAGCAGGCCGATCTTCTTTCCCCATGCCGGATCATTCTTCCAGGTAAAGGACACCGGATGGAGTTTCATCACCTCATCCAGACCGTAATCCAGATCGGCCACATCCTCCTTCATCCGCGCATCGGAGGTCTGAATGGTCCCGTTGGATGCCCAGATGGCACTCCAGCGGAAGCCTGGCGCGCCTATGTTGCCAACAGTACTGGTGGCAGGGGTTATGTTCCCCGCAACCGTGATTCTATCCCCCGGAAGCGTGCTTGTCGTTCCGATGCCCACATTGTGGGTGCCGGTGTTGATATAGAATTCGGAGTTGGGGCCGATACGCATGGCGTTGTTCCCCTTGTCGAACATCATCCAGTCGCTATAGCCCACGCCGTTGGTCCTGCGGAAGTGCAGATTGTCACCGGCCCAGAAGTCCCATGAGATGCCCGTTACATCGCTGAGCCGGAGCTGGGGGGCACCGTTGTTCTCCACGTGAAACAATGAGAGCGGTGAGGCCGTGCCGATGCCGACAAGCCCGCCGCTGGTAATGCGCATGCGCTCGATATTATTGGTCTTGAATACCAGATCGGCGACGTTGGTGGCTCCGAGGAAATCATTTGTACCCACGGTGTTGCCGCTGGTTGCCCAGTATTGCGCCGAGGCTACGTTGACTGCGATGGCCGCTGTTGCCAGGGCCGATAAAGCGATTCGTCTATAGATATTCATGGTTGTTTTCCGCTACTGATGGAATATGATTGATACGTTCGGGACGATAGCGCCGGGCCCTTAATGAGGGATGCCGAGAGCTGTTTCCAGTTCACGGATACGCTCTTCTTGCGCTGCAAGCCCGTTCTGCAGCTTCATATTCTCGGTAGCCTCCGCCGTCAGCATTCCCTGCTGCTGCTGTACTGCCCTGACCAGAACGGGGAGAAGTTCATCGTAGCAGAGTCCCATATTTCCCTCCTCGCCGGTTTTTACCACTTCGTTTATCACCGGCTGCACTTCCTGTGCGAGAAGCCCGAGCTTGGGGCCATATCCGGGATCATCCTTCCAGGTGAACGAGACCGGGCGAAGTTTCATGACCTCATCGAGGCCATATCCGAGATCCTGGATGTTCTCCTTCAAACGTGCATCAGAGGTATAGATCGTTCCCTGGCGGGCATAGATGGTGTTCCATCTGCGTCCGGATCTGCCGAACGTATAGAAGCAGTCGGCGAATGGGGTGATAGAGCCGTTGACGGTAAGTTTATCATGCGCATTGGTTGTGCCCAGCCCTACATTGCCGGTGCTGGAACTGATAAACAGTTCGTCGTTCGGTCCCACCGACACATAGTGGGCCGCGCTATCGAAGCGTAGCCATTCGGTTGATGAAATGCTGATGGCAAAATCATAGCCCCCCTGGATGTCCCATCCCCCGGAGGCGTTTGACATCCTGAGCTGGGGGGTGTTGGTGGTCGCCAGATGAAGGCGGCGTACCGGGCTCCCGGTCCCGATGCCCACGTTGCCGCTGGCATCGATTCGGGCACGCTCCGTGTTGTTGGTAAACATCCTGAAGACGGCATTGTTGGTGGAGCCGATAAAATCGGGCACACTCACGACATTACCGCTCAGATTCCAGAACTGGGCCGATGCGGTGCCGATAAGTGAAAAAAGAGCAAGGGTGGCGGACGTAATCGCCTTTTTATATGCTTTCATCGCTATTTCCTTGTGGATATAAGAGTGAATCGTGCCGATATCATGAAAATCGCCGAAAATTCTTGCAACCATCATCGGCGCTCTCCATATGTGTCATGGGAACACAGCGTCGTTACCTGTGTGCTTTCAGCAGTGCCTCCATGCGCTCGATCCGCTCCGTGCGTTTGCTCATCTGCTCGCGGAGCTGCTGATTTTCCCGTACGCGATCGGTGATTTCCTCCTGCTGATCCTGAACCGCCTTTATTAGAAC
Source organism: Candidatus Kapaibacteriota bacterium (assembly GCA_048594725.1). GTDB lineage: Bacteria > Bacteroidota > Ignavibacteria > OLB7 > OLB7 > JAFDZV01. The sequence continues at coordinate 11,460 of JBMDXA010000196.1, read as the reverse complement.
GGGCACGAAGTCGGAGTAGAAGACGCCAAGCTCCCTATTCTCTTCATCTTCCTTCACCACCTCGCCGATCACCGGCTGAATTTCCTGTGCAAGAAGTCCGATCTGGCGTCCGCCGGCCTGATCCTTCCATGCGAAGGATACCGGATGGAGCCGCATTACAGCGCCGATCCCGTAGTTCATATCGTGGATATTCTCCTTGAACTTGGCATCGGATGTCTGGATGGTGCCATTACAGGCAAATACGGTGTCCCAGCGGTATGTGGTGCTTCCGGCATTCGATACGTTATCGACGGCGGGGACCACGCTGCCGGCCACCATTGCCCGCCCCACAAGCGTGGTGATATCGGTGCCGAAGCCGAATTTTCCGCCATTATTTAGATCGTTGTAAACCTCGAAATAGGGACCCAGCGAAAATTTTCCTACACCCAGCGCTGGCGTGGAGAAGTCCAGCCAGTAGTTTCCGGCCGCCGGATCGTAGATAATGAATTCCGCCCCATCTCCCTGGAATTCCCAGACCTTGGTCGATGATTCGCCGAGGTTCATGATTGCCGTGCCGGTTGGCTGATGCAGGTGCAGGCGTTGCGCTATGGTGGTGGTGACGGTATTGATGCCGACATTTCCGCCGCTGGTGATCCTGGCACGTTCGACATTATTGGTGCGGATCTTCACATCGGCGGCGTTTGTTGCTCCGAAAAAAATCGTTCCGACGCTGTTCCCCGATGTGCTCCATTGCGCTGTTGCGCCGGCAGCGGAGAACAGCCCTGCCATCACCATTGCCGAGGCCGTTATGCGTTTAAGGCTCCTCATGGGATTCTCCTTGAACAAATAGATTGAAATAATAATGATTGTTGCATCCGATTGTTCAATCGGATATGCGTGGAGGTGGGCTGAGAACGAGAAAGGTTGAATGGCTGATGGATGCCGGCAGCTGCCGTCTATGCCTGCACACCGGACCGATGTGCCTGCGCAATGACGTGGGTAATGCAGCTGTCTGGTCTATTTGTATCCGTAGTCTGGCCTTCCAAGGAGATAAGATGATACCAGCGCGATAAAATGCACATCGCGTAAATGCATTTTCGACTTTTTTATGGGCTTGGGGAGATGCTGATGGTAATTATACTATTGCATTTATTTGCGCGCCGCTCAATTCGGATGAATGCAATACATAAATTTTTCTCCTTTCTTTTCTACCATCACGGCTGGTTTGAATGGATGTGCCCGCCATTGCGGCGGCCCGGCCTGCTCTTATCATTATTCTGATCCAGGCTGGTCCCCGGTGGTGTTACGAGCGAACGGAAGACCCGAAGAGCATTTCGCGAATCGTTTCTGCGGGATACTCCGGCTGCCCTGCTCCCCCGAGATGGGGAAGTAGGTCTCTCTCATCGGCGCTGGCATGGCTCCCCTGCATGCGGTTATCGGTGCATCTCACCGGTAGTGCTGCGTAGGGGGCATTCGTTCGGAATCTCCCTGCGGGCGTTCACCGGTGCGGCGCTTCCGGTTCCGATATTCTCTGGCGCAGTGGCGGCGTATGGTACGGGCGTATCCGCAGCCGATGGGGGTGTTCATGCGGACGGGATATGGGGTCCATCCCTGGGAGGGGAGCCGGAGGATTGCGGAGAGGATTCCTGGGAGTCACCTCCGATAAGCGTGGCGCCGGTGCCGGCTCTCCCTTCCGGCCCCGAACCATGACAACCGGTTACCGACTCGCGATTGCGTACGTGACGATTCTCACGTAGGTTTGCGCCTCACCTGGAGAGGAAGGATTTCCGTTATCCCTCCCTTCCAGTCTTCTCTTTTCAGCAGATCGCTACGTGTTATTTCCATGAATCGCCCGCGAGTTCGTATCGTGCTGGATGCGATGGGGACCGACAAGGCTCCCTCTGAAGACGTGCGTGGTGCGGTGGATGCGTTGAACGATCCGGAGCGCGGCCGCTCGGCGTTCGATCTCATCCTGGTAGGGCAGCAGGAGCGTATCGAGGAGGAGCTGGCCCGGCATTCCGGGTTCGATCGTTCCCGCATCTCGGTAGTGCATGCCCCCGATGTGATCGCAATGGGGGATGAGCCTGCGCAGGCGGTACGCTCCAAACGCGAAAGTTCCATCGTCCGTGGCGTCACCCTTCAAAAGGATGGGGCGGCGGATGCATTTGTTTCGGCCGGCAATACCGGCGCGGTGATGGCCGCCTCCACCTTCATCCTCGGACGTATCCCCGGCATCTCCCGCCCTACCATCGCCTCGCAGTTCCCGGCAGCGAACGGTTTCACGATCGTCGCCGATGTGGGGGCGAACGTCGATACCAAACCCCGCAACCTCTATGAATTCGCCGTGATGGCGAGCGTGTACGCCGAGCAGATCTTCGGCTACGCCAAGCCCACGGTGGGATTGCTGAACGTGGGGGAGGAGGAGGGAAAGGGGGAGGAACGGGCCGTGCAGGCCTACGAGCTGCTGAAGGCCAGCGGACTGAATTTCGTGGGGAACGTGGAGGGGCGCGACATCCTGAAAGGGACGGCGCGGGTGGTGATCTGCGACGGCTTCACCGGCAACATCGTGCTGAAGTTCGCCGAGAGCGTTCCGGGGCTGCTCCGCTCCAAACTCTCGGCGTTCGCCGAGAGCGGGATGATGGCGAAGCTGCGCCTCGGTTTTGCCCGGAGCGCGCTGCGGAGCGTCTTCAGGGAGATGGATTACCAGGAATATGGCGGCGTCCCCCTGCTCGGCGTCAACGGCGTGTCGATCATCGGGCATGGAGGCTCCACGGCCAAGGCGGTGAAGAACATGATCTTCAAGGCCGACGAGATGGTGCGCAAGGAGGTCAACCGCCGCATCGGCGAACAGCTCGGCGGCTGATCCTGGCGCCGGTATCAACAGGGGAGCGCTCCCCGGCCGGTCGGGCCCGGTTGCAGTGACCCGAGGACATTCAACAGAACATTCCAGCAACGTTATGAAATCGCTTTCACGAGCGGCGATCACTTCGGTGGGGCACTTCGTCCCGGATAACGTCATCGACAACCATTATTTCGAAGGCTTCCTCGAAACCAACGATCAGTGGATCCGTGAACGGACCGGGATCGTGGAGCGCCGGTTCCTGAAGGAAGGGGCCACCAGCGATATGGCCGTTGCGGCCATCAACGTCTGCCTCCAGCGGCGCGGTATCACCGCCGACGAGATCGAATGCATCATCGTTGCCACGGTGACGCCGGATATGCTCTTCCCCCCGACCGCCAGCATCATCCAGGGGAAGCTCGGCTCCCCGAAGGCGTGGGGGTTCGATCTGGAGGCCGCCTGCTCCTCGTTCCTGTACGCCTTGAACGTGGGCACGCGCCTGATAGAGAGCGGCATGCACAAGAAGGTGATCGTGGTGGGCTCCGACAAGATGAGCTCCATCATGGATTTCCAGGACCGCAACACCGCCGTGCTCTTCGGCGACGGCGCCGGCGCGGTGCTGCTGGAGCCGATCGAGGATGATTCGGTGGGGCTGATCGATTTCGATCTCGGCGTCGATCCCTCCGGCGTTCCCCATCTGTATATGCCGGCCGGCGGCTCGCTCCGCCCCCCGTCGATCGAGACCGTCACCAACCGGCAGCACTACATCGTGCAGGAGGGAAGGGCGGTGTTCAAGGCTGCGGTGCCGGGAATGGCCGATGCGGCCGAGAACATCATGCGCCGCAACAGCCTCTCCCCGGATGATGTGCGCTGGGTGGTCCCTCATCAGGCGAATCTCCGTATCATCTCGGCCACCGCAGAGCGCATGGGCGTGCCGATGGAGAAGGTGATGGTGAACATCAACCGCTACGGCAACACCACCTCCGGCACCCTCCCGATCTGCCTGAGCGAGTGGTGGGAACAGGGGCTCATCCAGAAAGGCGATGGCCTGGTGCTGGTAACCTTCGGCGCCGGATATACCTTCGGCGGCGCCTATCTGAAATGGGCCTATTAGGGATTTTCGATTGGCGATTCTGGATTTTCGATTATCCTGATTGATGATCTGAGATTGACGATTTCAGATTTTCGATTGACGATTTGGGAGAAGAGGGCCCGTGGCCGGTAGTCCGCCGGGAGATGTTCGATGTTCGATGTACGATGTGAGCGGGACTCCCTGGTCCGTCGTCCGTTGGTCAGTCGCCGTTAGGAATTGAGACTCATCTCTAACGACGACCCACCACGGACAGCCGCCGCAGGCGGCGCACTGACCAGGGACCTGCAGCGACCACGGACCTGCCCCCGGTACTACAATCCCGCTTCCTCTCCAAGAACCAGGATCCAAGTACTACTAACCAGTTCTACTAACTATCCCAGCCTCACCCGCATTTACTTCTACCATGAGAGCTTTTCTTTTCCCTGGGCAGGGATCGCAGTTCGTCGGTATGGGACGTGATGCGTATCTCGGCAACGGCAATGGCATCCTGCGCGATATCTTCAACCGGGCCAACGATGTGCTCAAATGCGATCTGACCGGAGTGATGTTCGAGGGGCCGGAGGATGAACTTCGCCAGACCCGCAACGCGCAGCCGGCCATCTTCCTGCACAGCTACGCGCTCTACCAGCTTCTGGATGAGCCGCGCCCGTCGATGGCGGCCGGTCATTCGCTGGGTGAATACACGGCGCTTACCGTTGCCAACGCCCTCACCTTCGATGACGCCCTGCGGCTGGTGCAGATCCGTGCCGAGGCGATGCAGGAGGCCGGCAGAGCCACGGCCGGCACGATGGCGGCCATCATCGGGCTGGAGGATGATGCGGTGGGAGGGATCTGCCGCGCGGTGTGGGATGAGATCGGCGTGGTGCAGTCCGCCAACTTCAACTCCCCCGGACAGGTGGTGGTGAGCGGCACGCCGGAGGCGGTGGCCGAGGTGATGAAGCGGGCAAAGGAGAGCGGTGCCCGGATGGCGAAGGAACTCAATGTCTCCGGGGCGTTCCATTCCCCGCTGATGGCGCCGGCCGGCGCCAGGCTGGCCGAAGCGTTGAAGGGCACCCCGATCCGCAACGCCGATTTCCCGGTCTATGTCAATATCACCGGCGAGCCGGTGACCTCCGCCGAGGCGATACGCGAGTCGCTCCTGGAACAGCTCACCGCGCCTGTGCAGTGGACCCGGACGATACAGCGGATGGCCGCCGACGGCGCCGCCGAGTTCATCGAGGTGGGGCCGGGGACGGTGCTGCAGGGGCTGGTCAAGCGGATCACCCCGCAGGCCAAGGGGAGCGGGATCGGCGATCTGGCCGGGGTGGAGACGTTCAATGCATCAACCAACTAGCCGAGGGAGATAAGAATTCATGAGCGAAGCAGCTATCGGATCGCAGGATGCAGGCGCCGCCGGCGCTCCGGCGGAAGCCGCAGGGGGACGTCTTGCCGGACGGGTGGCAGTGGTCACCGGCGGCGCGCGCGGCATCGGCCGGGCGATCGTCGAACGGCTGGTGGCCGATGGGGCACGCGTGGCCTTCACCTACAACTCCTCGCCGGATGCCGCGGTCGAGCTCGTCGGGCAGCTCGGCGAAGACCGGGCTCAGGCCATTCAGTGCGATGTCACCGACGCCGGGCAGATCAACGCTCTCGTCGAAAAGGTGCTCTCGGCGTGGGGGAAAATCCATATATTGGTCAACAATGCGGGTATCACGAAGGATACCCTTGTGCTGCGTATGAGCCAGCAGGACTTCGAGGATGTGCTCAAGACCAATCTCACGAGCGCATTCCTGGCAACGAAGGCCGTGCTTCGCCCGATGATGTCGGAGCGCTGGGGACGCATCATCAACATCGGCTCGGTGGTGGGGCTGGTCGGCAATCCCGGCCAGGCCAACTACGTGGCCTCCAAGGCGGGGCTGGCCGGCATGACCAAATCGGTCGCGCAGGAGGTGGCCTCCCGGAACATCCTGGTCAACTGCATCGCTCCCGGATATATCCAGAGCGACATGACCACCAAGCTCGGGGAGTCGCAGCAGGCACAGCTCATGGCACTGGTTCCGCTGAAGCGGGCCGGGCAGGGAGCCGATGTGGCGGCGATGGCATCATTCCTGGCGAGCGATGACGCAGCCTATATCACCGGGCAGGTACTTGCCGTCGATGGTGGTATGACGATGCTCTAGCATCACCGATGCCGTGGCATTCACCAGGATGCCATGGCCCCAGGTTGGGGCAGGGGCCGGGCCGGATCTCCGGAAGCCGGCCCGCGGATCATTCCGCGTCATCGGTCTGAATCCTTCTTCTTTTCTTCGCACTCAATCTTCTCAATTACACATATTCGTTCATTCGGAGAGACACAATGGCAGTAGACGTCGAGTCCAAGGTCAAAGAAATCATTGTCAACAAGCTTGGTGTCGAGGAGACTCAGATTACTCCGCAGGCATCCTTCATCAACGATCTGGGCGCCGATTCGCTCGATACCGTCGAGCTGATCATGGAGTTCGAGAAGGCATTCAACGTCACCATCGACGACGCCGATGCCGAGAAGATCCAGACCGTCGGCGATGCGGTGACCTATTTGCAGTCGAAGACGGCCACCGAGAACGCGTAAGTTCTCTGCCGGCTGCGTTGTCCGCCTCTCCCCGTTGCACGCCCTTGCGGTGCGTGCGCAGGCCGTTGCGGGAGACCCGCTCCAGGCACCGGCGAGCCCGCCCATTCTCATGTTGACGAGAGTTTCGCCCGGTCTTCCCGCCTCATAAGGCTCAAGGCCGGGCATTCTTTCTCCAAGCTCAGTACCCGGATCCGGTACGGATCGCGTTCCCGCAACCACCGTTCGCATCGTTGTCGCGGGCGGTTCTCTCACTCTCTCTGACAGAACATGGAGAAATTCTCTGGTCGCAGGGTGGTCGTAACCGGCATGGGGGCGGTAACCCCCATCGGCAATACCTGCCCCGAATACTGGAATGCACTGCTCGCCGGAGCGAGCGGGGCCGATTATATCACACGTTTCGATGCCACCGATTACGACACGAAGTTCGCCTGCGAAGTCAAGAATTTCGATCCCGTACAGCGGCTCGACCGGAGAACGGCCAATCGCACCGACCTGTTCGCCCAGTTCGCTCTGGCCGCCGCCGACGAGGCGATGGCCGATGCGGGGCTGAGCGCCGATAAGCTCGATCCCGAACGCTCCGGCGCCATCTTCGGCTCCGGTATCGGAGGGATGTGGACCTATCATCATCAGCAGACCACCCTGTTCGAAACCGGAGGACCGCACCGTATCAGCCCCTTTTTCATCCCGATGCTGATCTCCAACATCGCGGCCGGGCTGATCTCGATGCGCTACAACCTGAAGGGACCGAACTACGCTACCACCTCGGCATGCGCCACAAGCTCGCATGCGATCACCGATGCCTTTATCCTGATGCAGCGCGGCAACGCCGATGTGATGATCACCGGCGGCTCCGAAGCGGTTGTCACGCCGATGTCGATCGGCGGGTTCAATGCCATGCGCGCCCTCTCCACCCGGAACGATTCTCCGAAAACCGCAAGCTGCCCGTTCGACGAGCGGCGCGACGGCTTCGTGATGGGAGAAGGGGCGGGGGTGCTGGTGCTGGAGACGCTGGAGCACGCGCTGAACCGTGGCGCGGCCATCTATGGCGAAATCGCAGGGGTGGGCATGACCGCCGACGCGCATCATCTCACCGCCCCGGCTCCGGGAGGCGAGGGGGCCGTGCGCTCCATGAAGATGGCCGTGGCCGATGCGGGGCTGGTGATGACCGATGTGGACTACATCAATGTGCATGGCACCTCCACACCGCTGGGAGATATCGCCGAGGTGGAGGCCATCAAGACCACGTTCGGCGAGCACGCCTACAAGCTGCTCATCAGCGCTACCAAGTCGATGACCGGCCACCTGCTGGGTGCCGCCGGCGCCATCGAGGCGATCGCTACCATCCTGACGCTGCGCAATGGCATCGTCCATCCGACGATCAACAGCGTCTCCCCGGATCCGGCGGTCGATATCGATTTTGTTCCTAACCAGGCTCGCTCTGCCGATGTCCGCGTTGCTATCTCCAACACCTTCGGGTTCGGAGGACACAATGCCTCGCTCTGCTTCCGGACATACCAGGAGTAAGCCGTGCAGTCCGTTCGCTCCGCCCGGTGTGCGATGCCATCCCGGGGAGCGTGAACGGAACACGAGCCGCAAGGTCCTGCGGTACTACGTCTAGTTCAATATCCGTTGCCGATGACTCGAACTCCTCCTCCGGGGCCGGAACGTGCCGATGATGGCAACGCGGCTGAAAGATACCTCCTTAAAACGCGCGCAATGAGTCGCCAACTAGTTAACAAGCTCTTTGGACGAGCGCCAAGTCGGGATGCGAGTGCCGAAACCGTTTTTGCGCCCTATTCCGACAAGAAGCAGTTCGTCACTCATGGACTGCTGACCGATTACGCAGTTGGGCTACTGCAGGATGCTATGGGGTACCGGATCATCAACCCTGCTTATTTCGAGCAGGCCCTGGTGCATCGCAGCTACCTGCAGGTGGCCGAAAAGGAATCGATCGTCAGCAATGAGCGGCTCGAATTTCTCGGAGATTCGATTCTGAATATGTTGATCGGTGAATTTCTCTTCCATCGGTATACCGATATTCAGGAAGGGGAGCTTACCAAACTTCGCAGCCGCCTGGTCAACCGCAAGGCGCTTACGCTCTGCGCCCGGATGATCCAGCTGGAAAAAGTTGTGCTGCTGAATTCCTCGGCCGAGCAGTCGCTGGTGCAGGGAAATGATTCCCTGCTGGCCGATGCGTTCGAGGCGATTATCGCCGCCATTTATCTTGATAGCGATTGCAGCCTTACGCCGGTGAAGGAGTTTCTCGCCCGTACCCTCCTGACCCCGGAAACCTGCGAGAAAATTCTCTTCATCGATGAGAATTTCAAAAGTATTCTCCTGGAACATATGCAGGCACAGGGACTTGGAGCCCCGCGCTATGTGGTGGTGAAGGAGGAGGGCCCCGATCATGAGCGGGTCTTTACCGTGCAGGTGATGGTAGGGCAGGAGGTGAAGGGAGAGGGACGCGGCCGCAGCAAGAAGGAGGCCGAGCAGCAGGCCGCCGCCGAGGCCGTGGAACGGCTCAATATCGAAATGCCGACGATGTAGCGGTGAGCCGGCCGGGCGTTACTAGATAGTAGGTAATAGTAAATACAGGATGGAGAAGGGATGCGCTTGCCGCATTCTCTCTCCATTTTTTTTATCGCTATCCGGGCGTAGTTGTGGTGCCGTCATAGCAATAAGCATCGCGCAAAGACGCCAGGCCGCAAAGGAACGCAAAAAAGGAATCAAGGAAGATGGTCCAGGCTCGCTCTCCGGTTCTTCTTTGCGATCTCTGCGTCTTTGCGTGAGTTCTCCCCTTACAAACCGTCCCTCAACCAGAGAAATTCTTTTTCTCTCCCGGGTTCCGGACCCCAGGCTTCCTCAATCGAAAATCCAAAATCGCAAATCACACATCCCTACACCACCGCCTTCCGGAGTCTGCCGGAGAGCAGATCTATCAGCATCACCAGCGCCACGATCACCAGCAGTATCATCGAGACGTTCTGATACTGGAACTGCTTGATATTATCGAGCAGCAGAAAGCCGATGCCGCCGGCTCCCACAATGCCGAGCACCACGGCGGAGCGGATATTCAATTCCAGGCGATACAGAAAATAGGAGATCAGATAGGGCATCACCTGTGGCAGCACTCCCCAGCGCACCACCTGTGCCCGCGTGGCGCCGGTGGATTCCAGCGCCTCTACCGGACCGCGATCGATCGATTCTATGGCCTCGGTGAAGAGTTTTCCCATCGATCCGATGGAGTGTATGGCGATGGCGAGCGTGCCGGCCAGCGGGCCCAGTCCCACGGCCGCCACCAGCACCAGCGCAACGATCAGCACATCGATGGCGCGGTCCAGGTTGAAAAAGAATCGCGCAACCGAACCCGCCGCCACAGCGGGGGTGATGGTTCGTGCCGCCACAAACGAGACCGGCAGCGAGATCACCGCCGCGATCAACGTCCCTATCCAGGCTATCTGGATCGTTATCAGGGTCTGGTATGCCACCTGATCCAGTATCTCCCAGTTGAGCGGCCAGAGACCGGAGAGGAACTGCCGGAAAAACGGCTTCACGAAAAATCCCTCGTAAATCCGTGCGGGATCGAAATCGGTAGCCTGCAACGACCAGATCGTAAACCCGGCCGCAAGCGCAATCAAGAGTGTTCTGAATAATCGGCGAGACATGGGATATGGGATTTACGATTGATGATTTCGGATTGACGAGGGAGGGAAACGGTAGATCTCAGGGCTCAGTCCCTGGAAGGGATTTCACATCAGTGAACCGGATCAATGCTGCACTGGTTACTGGATAATAGATGATAATTAATAGTAGAAATTGATAGCTGGCAGAAGTGATTGAACAGCGTGCAGAAGGTCCGCGCGATAATTCGGCCTCCTACGTACTTCGGCAAAAGTTATCTGACATTCTATTGTTGTGTTGTCGCGGAGTTGCACTCCGCGACCCCTGATGCTGCCACCGCGCACGGAGTCGAACTTCGTGCGAACAGTACCGGGGATCTCAGGGAACCTATCCGTAGGTACTTAGGCTCCTCGCTCGTACACCATTTCCACGATTTCCGGCGTAAGCTCGGCTGGTGTTCCATCGAACACAAGTTTCCCTTTTCTCAGGGCGATGATCCGGCCGGCGTAGTCGCGGGCCAGCTGGAGCACATGGAGATTGACGATCACGGTGATATTCTCCTGGCGATTGAAACGGCGGAGAAGATCGAGCACTACTTCCGAGAGTTTCGGGTCCAGCGAGGCCATCGGTTCGTCTGCCAGGATCACGGCCGGTTCCTGTGCCAGCGCGCGGGCTATCGCCACCCGTTGCTGTTCGCCGCCGGAAAGCCGATCGGCACGGTTGGCGCCCTTTTCCTGCAATCCCACGGCGGCAATGGAACGAACGGCGATCTCGCGATCCTTTTTCGGGAAGCGTCCCAGCATCGAATCGATCCAGGAGATATGGCTCAATCGCCCGCTGAGCACATTGCTCATCACCGAGATATTCCGCACGAGATTGAACTGCTGGAAGATGAACCCTATTCGCCGCCGCAGCCGCATCAGTTCCGTGCCGGCGATATGGCTTATATCGCTCCCCTCGAACGTGATGCTGCCGGAGGAAGGCTCGTTCATACGGTTCAGCGTTCGCAGAAGCGTCGATTTTCCCGCTCCCGAAAGACCGATCACCGCGATGAATTCCCCGGCGTGTATATCCAGGCTGAGATCGTCGAGCGCGGTAAAGGCCGTGCCGTCGGTATCGTGATGCACCACCGTGAGATTCCGGATGCTGTACTGCGCGGCGGTTCGTGGCGCCTGCCGAGCCGCCTCCGGCGTTGCAGGCGCGGGCCGGGTTCGTCCCCGGCGTTCCCGGAGCGTCTGCATCAGCAGCGTGAGTGCGCCGGCCACGATGGCGATGCCCAGCACGATGGCCGAAATGGTCCCGTTCCGTTCCCGCGCCCCGACTGCTGGCCGCGGCGCTGGC
>JBMDXA010000195.1:0-10073 GCA_048594725.1 Candidatus Kapaibacteriota bacterium | reverse complement strand
CGGCATTGGAGCAACCGGCGCCGCACTCTCAATGAAAATGTCCTGAAGGCGATGCACCAGCTTGGCGAGGCCGATCACGACCGGTTTCGCTCCCGCTCCATGAGCGATGTCCAGACCCGCCGCCGTCTTCCCGATCCGGTGCTCCGCCGGGCGTTCCGGCGCCTCGTGCGGCAGGGATATCTGAAGGAGGTGGGCGAAAATGCATGGCAGTTGACGCCGGAGGGGGGACGCCAGGGAGAGCGCGTCACCCGGTTGCACCGGCTCTGGGAGGTATATCTCACCGATTATGTGCAGATAGCCCCCGATCACGTTCATGACGACGCCGAATCGATAGAGCATGTGCTGACCCCGGAGCTGGAGGAGGAGCTGGAAAGGCTTCTGAACCGGCCGCAGAGCGATCCGCACGAGCGCACGATTCCGTACCGGTAGATATCCGCTGATACTCATCGGGCGGGCGTCATCACATTTACGAGGAATTATCGTGAAACTATTAGCGGTATGCATCCTGGGCGCATTGAGCCTGGGAGCATCTGTGGCGGCTGCGCAGGATATCCCTGAATTGCAGACCGATCGTCCGGATGAAACCGAGTCGTCGGCGGTGGTGCCGGCGGGAGCCGTGCAGATAGAGGCGGGGCTCGGCTATCAGGATCATGACACGCCTCCGGAGGGGGAGCCGAACGCTCATCGGAGTTTCGCCGCACCCTCGGTGCTGGTCCGGTATGGGGCGCTGCCGTGGCTGGAATTACGTGGCTCCGGGGAGTCCAGCCTGCATCTTCAGGAGTTCGCCGATAATAAAGCGAGCGATCTGCTGTTCGATTGGGGAGTAGGAGCGAAAATCCAGATCCTCCATGAATCGGGATGGGCGCCTGAAATGGCATTTATAGGAGAGCTGGCCTTTCCCGATGGAGAGGGCCTTGCTCCCGGTTTCCGGCTTGCGATGTCGCATACGCTCTCTCCGTCGGTCGGCTTCGGATATAATATCGGCGCGGAGTTCGATACCGAGGCCCCGACATTTTCCAAGAGCTTTACCGGGATCTATACGGCGGCGCTGGGAATGGATATCACCGAGTCGCTCGGCGGCTACATCGAGGTCTTCGGAAGCCTCCGTGATGGCGCTAGAGGGGAGCATCTGGCGGATGGCGGGATCACCTATGCCCTCGGCCCGAACCTTCAATTTGATGCGGCAATCGGAGCCGGCATCTCCGGGGATGCTCCCGGATATTACGTGAATACCGGAATTTCCGTCCGGCTGCCACGGTAGCCGGCGAAACGCAACGTTATATCATCGTCAACCGACTACCAGGAATCCCCATGACAGCCGAAGAGCGCAGAGAGAAGATCGAACGATATGGGAAGGCGTATGATCTATTGATGGAGTTCCTCCCGTCGCTGCCGCCCGAGATATGGCTCTACAAGCCGTCGCCGGAGCGCTGGAGCGTCCATGAAATTCTGCTGCATATCGCCGATAGCGAGGCGAACAGCTATATACGCTGCCGCCGGTTTATAGCAGAGCCGGGAAGCAGCGTAATGGCCTATGATGAAAATCGCTGGGCATCGTCTCTGAATTATCACGGGCAGAGCGCCAGTGCCGCCCTGGAATTGTTCCGCTGCCTGCGCGCCGCTTCCTATGCCCTTATCCGCGATCTGCCGGATGAGGTCTGGAGCAATACCATCGAGCATCCCGAGAACGGTACCATGACCTTCGATGACTGGCTCGATACCTACGAGCGGCATGTGCCGGTGCATATCGAGCAGATGCTCCGCAACCGCGAATCGGCGCGAATCTTGGTGGGCGGGGAGCAGGGCGATACTTGAGGATCGTGCGTTGGGGTTGAAATCTTCGCTAATATGAAGATCATGAATTCGTGGTGAGCGGGGAACAGGGCGATACTTTAGGATCGTGCGTTTGGGTTGAAATCCTCGTGAATATGAAGATCGTGAAATCGTGGTGAGCGGGGAACAGGGCAATAATTGAGGAGCGTGCGTTAGGGGTGAAATCCTCGCGAATATGAGATCGTGAATTCGTGGCGGGTGGGGGCGGGGAATAAGAGCATCCTGTCTTCTCGTACCTCGTTAGTGCCAGTCTCTCCGTCCAGTCGTAAATCAAAAATCGTCAATCGTAAATCAATTCTCCCCCGATGGATACCAACAGTCTCTGGATCATACTCACCGGTGTGCTGGCGGCGGCGGGATGCGCGCTCGTCGGCTGTTTCCTGGTGCTCCGGCGGATGGCGATGCTTGGGGATGCGATCAGCCATGCGGTGCTTCCGGGAATCGCTATTGCGTTCCTTTTTTCCGGGAGCCGTGATCCGCTTCCGATGCTCGCCGGTGCCGGCGCGCTCGGCGTTATCACTACGTTTCTGATCGAGACGCTGCATCGCCGGGGGAATCTCCAGCAGGATGCATCCATCGGTGTGACCTTCACCTGGCTGTTTGCGCTCGGCGTCATCCTGATAACGCTTTTTGCCGGGCAGGTGGATCTGGACCAGGATTGCGTGCTCTATGGGGAGATAGCCTATGTCCCGCTCGATCTCTGGATAAGCGATGGCGGAATGGTGCTTGGGCCTCGCGCGGTCTGGACGCTCGGCGTGATTTTTCTGCTGAACCTTTTTTTCGTGGTCTCCTGCTACAAGGAGCTGAAAGTGACCGCGTTCGATCCGGCGCTCGCCACGTCGCTCGGAATTTCCGCCACGCTCTGGCATTATCTGCTGATGTCGATGGTCTCGCTTACCACGGTGGGATCATTCGAATCGGTGGGGGCCATTCTGGTGGTTGCAATGCTGATAGCCCCTCCCGCCACCGCCTATCTGCTGACCGACAGCCTGAGCCGGATGCTCGTCTACGCGGCAATTCTGGGGGCTACATCGGCCATCGGCGGATATTATCTGGCCTATGCGCTGGATGGCTCCATCGCCGGGGCCATGGCCGTGACCGCCGGAGCACAGTTCGCCCTGGCATTCTTCTTCTCGCCGGCACACGGCATTATCCCCAAACGCATCAGGCAGCGAAAAATCGGCGCGGAGATGGAGCGTGAGATGATGGAGCTGCCGGGAGCCCTCCCCGGAGGGAGATAGGCGGTAGGCCGCGAGCGCGGTCCAGAAAAAATATTCGCTGATGCAACATATCTATCGGCGCCCGGCCGCAGGACTATCTGCAGGCCGGGCGCCGATCTCATATCATACACAGGACGGAATTCAACGTTCCTCGCCGCTGAGGGTTACATCCACGTCTTTCAACCCCACGGGGGTGCTTGAGACCCGGTCGGGGAAGAACCCGATCGTTCCGCCCACCTGGCGGACCTCCACATTCGAAAGCGGAAGACTGGTAATGGGAGCAGTGCTCTGAAGGACGAGCGGTGTGGGCGCGCGGAATGTGGTGCCGGGCGCCGCTGATGAGGTCGCGGAAAGCTCAAGAGAAATACTGAGATTGGCTGGTAGAATACTGCGTGAACCGGGGATGCTCTGGGTGATGGTGGCCGAGGATCGGGAACCCGGATTTGTGAACGTAGTAAATTCGCCGAGCGTCAGCGAAATGCTCTTGGAGGAAAATCCCAGATCGCTCAAGATTACTCCGCAGGGATCGCTCGTGTAGCTGCTCACCTCAAATGTCGCCGCCGCCTCGCTATTGACAGCTTCGTCGCTGCCATTGACTACAAGGATTTTTCCCCCGGCAACGATAATGCAATGATAAATGGTGCCGATGGGAGGAAGGTCGTCGCACTGTGCCGATGCAACGGTGGTGCCGGCTGCCAGCATTCCCAGCAGCGAGAGGATTTTTGCCATACGCATGGTACATACTCCTGATAAATGTATAAATGAACGAGCCGGAGAACTGGTGCCTGTGATGTTGTGATGCCGAGATTCTTTTTCTGCCAGAATGCCCTGGTAACTGCTAGTGAATATCGGGGGGCGGGGGTGGTGCGATGTGATACGATGCAATAATATGTCGCAGGTCTGCCGGTGATCTTCTTCCGGATTGCTAATTATTTGAACGGATGAAATAAATGTGAGCGTTGTATTCGAATCCTGCGGTACACAAAATAAGGGTGTATATATCCTGCAAGGTACCCTGGAAAGGGGGTGCACAATGATGTACTGTTTTCCGGATAGTATGCTTTGTAGTATTGCACAGTATCAATCGGGAAAGATGCCCATGCTCCCGCCATATGCCCCTCATTATGATAGGGGTGTATATGATCGGCCTGGTCTCCGATATTGCCACGGCGTGGCTGTACCCACGCTTCCCCTCCGGCTTGCACTGAATTTCCACCCCCGATTAGCGTGATGCTAATCCTGTCACTCGCGATATGCGGTTTTTCTCCTGCATGACTCTGGAATCAGTCATGCTGATGAACTGCTGCATATGATTCCCGTGAGCCCACAGTGATACATACCCATTATCAACCAATTGGAGAACGTATCATGAGTGCGGAGAAATTTCATTCCCTGTATCGTAGGATGGCATTTGTGCCATTCCTGATTCTTTTTTCGGTGATCGCCGGAAGTATGTCGTTGAAGGCGCAACAGGACCTTGGGGTGCCTCCTCCCACATATTTCAACATAGCCGTTGCCGATGAACTCAAGAACGAGGAGCTGCCGCTTCGCTTCGAAGCCCGCTATGACAATGGTATGGTTGAAACGCTCGTGGCCGAGAATTCGGGAGTTAGCGAGCGTCCCTATCCTCCCGGTGCCACCCGCATCGTCGCTGTGGGGTTCAATGGTATCTGGTATCCCACCGATGGGCCCATGTTCTGGCACTGGGGATATGGAGGATGGAACCTGTGCTGGTGGTGGAACCCCTGGTACGGCCGTTATTATCTGTACTGGACGTGGCATCCCTGCTGGTGGTGGTAGCCGTCTGGTGAACTCGTGATCCTCCGGCACTACATTCCGGAGGGGTATCCCAACGATGATCCTCGGGCGGGAGGGAGCTCTTCTCTTCTTCCGCCCCTGGTCGCTCCGGTGCATAGCTGCCGCATGGAGCAATTGCTGGTATTTTCGCATCATGCATTATCGCAATATGGAAGAAGTTTACTGGCCTCTTCTCGTTGCATTATTGTGCAGCGCCTGTACAGCAGCGCGCATGATTTCAGGGAGGAACCCCCGAAAACACTCCCTGTTTTCATTCCACCATAATCCAACGAGAGAAACCCCATGAAAAAGAATTTTCTGAACTGGTCCATCGTCGCGGCAGCCGGGCTCTTTGTCGGCATGTTCTCCGCATCCACCACTACCGTTCTGGCGCAGTGCGGAGAGTGCCCCATCGTCGGTCAGCCGATTGACTGCCCGGGCTCCTCGAAGTCGGATCTTGAGGCCAATGGTTACACCCTCACGGTGGAGACCCTTACCGACGGCCGGTTCCTTGTCACCAGCTGCGTTCCTCCTCCTCCGGGATGCCCGGCTCCCTGGGAGGTCTCGCTTGAGCTCGATCATTTCGAAGGGCACGGCCATGATCCGAATCTTGGCGATGTGCATTGGAGAAACGATCCGAGCCGCACGGTAAGCCCCGGCTCCTTTATTCAGGCGTACCAGCAGGACCAGCAGTTTCCCGCTCTTGGAGTGATCCAGTTCTATGCGGAGTGCGAGGTCGATGGCATCCCGGGCGTCTTCCGCAGCGACGAGCCGGTGCGGCTGGTCAATCGCCAGGTACACTCGTTCAATCCGTTCAAGGATGAGCTCTTCGTCAAGGAGACCGATGCGCCGGTGATGTTCACCAACGACCAGACGGGGGATCAGATCGCTCTTCATCGTCTTGAGTCGATTCTCGGAAACCGCTAAGCGATTATCGTTAAGCGATTCACGCGATATCGCATGCTCCGGCGGTGCGGAATTCCCGCGGTGTTCGGGTGCGATATCCTGTACCGTACTATCGGCAGGGGAGGGAAGAGCGTTCTTCTCTCCCCTGTTTGTTTCTCCCTTGCCGCCGGCGTTTCTCCATCTCCGCTCCATTGCTCAAACCCCGCCGGACTATCTTCATTTGGGTAAACCGTCCAGGTTTCGGAAGTTTGCCCGACTATGCCGAACAAGCAGTTTGTGATCGCTATCGATGGGCCCGCCGCCTCCGGCAAGAGCACGACCGCCAGGATCGTGGCCCAGCGCCTTGGATATACCTATATCGATACCGGCGCCATGTATCGCGCCGCCACGCTGGCCGTACTACGTGCCGGCATCGACCCGCACGACCGCTCCGCCGTGGAGCGCTTTGTGACCGGCCGCTCCATTCATCTGGAACGCCTTGCCGATGCCTCGCTCCGGGTGCTGCTGGATGGGGAGGATGTCACCAGAGAGATACGCTCTCCGGAAGTCACCGCCAATGTCTCGCTCGTCAGTTCCTATGCCGGGGTGCGCCTGCCGATCGTGGGGCAGCAGAAGAGGATGGGGGAACGGGGAGGAGTGGTGCTGGACGGGCGTGATATCGGCACGGTGGTCTTTCCGGATGCCGATGTCAAGATCTT
Organism: Candidatus Kapaibacteriota bacterium; assembly: GCA_048594725.1. GTDB lineage: Bacteria > Bacteroidota > Ignavibacteria > OLB7 > OLB7 > JAFDZV01. The sequence goes on along the minus strand of JBMDXA010000195.1, from coordinate 3,619 downwards.
CATGGTGGCCGATATCCATGCACGCGCCAGCCGGCGCCGCGATGAATTGCAGCGGATGGGGTCCGAGGTGAGCGTGGAAAGCCTTGCCGGCGAACTGGCCGAGCGTGACAGGCTGGATTCCACGCGCGAGATGAGCCCGCTCCAGAAGGCCGATGACGCCGTGGAGATCGATACGTCCGGTCTCTCCATCGAGCATCAGGTGGAACGGGTGCTGGAACTGGTGGAGGCCAGGGCCGCCGCGCATCGCTAACAAATCCCCGGAGTCCGGTGTTGGGACGTCCGGAGTCGGGGATGAACCCGAAGAACAATGCCCGCGTTCCTGCCGCCAGGCAGGGGTGGGCCACCGGTGATGCCGCCAACGGCGACGGACCACTGACTACCGGACTCTTCGCAACTCGAACATTCCTCAACTTCTAATCTTTCTCTTCCCTTGATTCTTTTCAAGAACATCCGCCTGCTCAATCCCGCCCAGGGGCTCGACCGCCGCGCCGACATGCTGATCGTGGCCGGAACAATCGAACGCATCGGCGAGAACCTGGAGGCGCCCGAGGGGGCCGCTACGCACGATGCCACGGCCTGGGTGGCCGCTCCCGGATTCTACGATATGCACGTGCATCTGCGGGAGCCGGGGGGCACGCACAAGGAGACCATCGCCACCGGCTGCGCATCGGCCGCCAATGGCGGCTTCACCGGCGTCTGTTCGATGCCCAACACCAGCCCGGCCACCGACTCGGCCGAGGTGGTGCACTCGATACTCTGGCGTGCGCAGAATCTTCCGGTGGATGTGCTCCCGTCGGCCGCCACCACCAAGGGACGCAAGGGGGATGCGCTGGCGCCGATGGGGGATCTCTACGATGCGGGCGTGCGGCTGTTCACCGATGACGGTGACTGCGTGGAATCCTCCGAGGTGATGCGCCGCGCGTTCGAATATGCCTCGATGTTCGACGGGGCGGTCATCAGCCAGCATTGCGAGGATCATACCATGACCCGTGGCTTTGCGATGAACGAAGGGGCTGTCTCCACACGGCTCGGCCTTCCCGGCTATCCGGACATCGCCGAGAACCTCATCATCTCGCGTGACATCATGATCGCCGGGTTCTGCGGCGATCGTCCCTATCACGTCTCGCATATGAGCACGCGGGGGGGCGTGGGGCTGGTGCGCGATGCCAAGAGGCGCGGGCAGAAGAATGTGACCTGCGAGGTGACACCGCATCACTTCGTCCTGACCGACGAGGCCGTGGAGAAATATGGCACCAACGCCAAGATGAACCCTCCGCTGCGCACGCGCCAGGATGTGGAGGCTGTGCTGGAAGGGTTCCGCGACGGCACCATCGACGTGATCGCCACCGACCATGCGCCGCATGCTCTGGCCGAAAAGGAAGTGGAGTTCCCGGCGGCGCCGAACGGCATCATCGGGCTGGAGACCTCCATCGGCCTGAGCTACACCTATCTGGTGGAGCCGGGGGTGATCTCCCTGTCGAGACTGGTGGAACTGATGTCGGTCAACCCGCGCCGCATCCTCTCGCAGCCGGTGCCGGAGATCGCCGAGGGAGCCCGGGCCAACCTGACGATCTTCGCGCCGGAACAGGAATGGACCGTGGATACCGCGAAGTTCAGGACGATGTCGCTCAATACGCCGTTCAACGGCTGGACGCTCCGTGGCAAGCCGGTTGCCATCATCAACAAGGACGCAATAGTCTGGAGCGAGCTGTAGGGGAATCCATCCCGGGGAATTGCGACCGTGAATCAGGAACAGATCGCTCGCGACAGTGCCATATTGGAACAGCAGATCAGCGCCACCGCCGACCCGGTGGCGCGGCTGGACCTGCACCGGCAGCTCTTCCAGGTGGTATCCTTCAGCGATGCGTACCAGCGGCTGAGCGTTGCGCGGCGATATCTCGCCGAGTCGCGCCGGGCCGGCGATGAACGCCATACCGCCAGAGCCCACGTCTGCATGGGCATGGCCTATCTGGTTCTGCGCGACTACTCCACCGGCATGTATCATCTGAAACGGGGAGAGCGCCTGTTCACGCGTGCGGGGGATGAGGCCGGGGTGATCCTCGCGCATCGGAAGATGGGAACCGCGATGCTCGATATGATGCGGATCGCCGAGGGGATCGAGCTGCTGAAATCGACCGTTGATCCCCACTACCACGAGCCCTCCGCAAGCTCCGCCTCCATGGTCCACTACGATATCGGCGTGGGCTATATGCGGCTCTCCGATTTTCCGAACGCGCTGAAGCACTTTCTGGCCGGCCTCGATCTGGTACGGCCCTCCGGACCGAAATCGCGCATCGCCCGCCACCTTCTCGGCATCGGCAATATCTATCTGGAACTGGAGGATGACGAGAGGGCGCGCCTGTATCTGGAGGAATGTTTCGAGCTGTTCGAGGAGGCCGATCACTGGGGCTACTGCGACGCGCTGAACGATCTGGGGCTGGTCCACGCACGGCTGGGGGATCGTGACCGTGCGCGCGCCTCTCATGGGATGGCGCTGGAGATCGCAACGCGCTACAACGATCGCCAGGCGGTCGCCGTGGCGCAGAACTGGCTCGGCGAACTTCATTACCAGATGGGAGAATTCGCAGCGGCGCTGCCGTATTTCCGCCAGGCACAGCAATCCGCATCGGTGATGGTCCGGACGCTGGCTCTGGCCGGTCTGGCAAGGGTGTATAACGGGATGGGGGAGCCTGCCGAGGGGATGGCCCATGCCGGGACTGCGCTGGCGCTTGCCGAGGGAACCGGCAACCAGAAGATGGCCTCCACCTGCCACAAGATCCTCTACGAAGCATTCCAGCAGACCGGCAATCCGGCCGAAGCCCTGGAGCACTACAAACGCTACCGCGAGATCGAGGAGGCAATTCTCGGAAACGAACAGCAGCGGCAGCTTCGCACCCTTTATCTGCGCGCGGAGGTGGAACGGGTGGAACGAAATCGCCAGGAACTGGTGGACTCCAACGCGCTGCTCCGCCAGGAGATAGAACGGAAGGAACATCAGTTGCAGCAGGCCAACAGCGGCGTGGGGGCGCCGGCCGGAGGAGCAGGCGAACCCGGAATTCCCATGCGAAGCTGGAAGGAGTTCGAAGGATATTTTCAGCGGATATATCCGGAATTCCTTCGCAATCTCTCGCGGCAGTGTACCGAGCTTACTCCCACCGAGCTTAAAGTATGCGCATTTATCCGGAGTGATATTCCCACCAAGGAGATGGCCGATTTCCTCTGCATCGAGCCGCGCAGCGTGGAGGTCTACCGCACCCGCATCAGGCGCAAGCTGGCCCTGGACCGGTCCGTCAATCTTACTACCTTCCTGGGAGGAATTTGAGGATTTTCGATTTGCGATTTTAGATTTTCGATTGGGGAGAGAGGGGGAGGATTTTCGATTTGCGATTTTGGATTTTCGATTGGGGAGAGAGGGGGGAGGATTTTCGATTTTGGATTTTCGATTGGGGAAAGGGGGGGGAGGATTTGAGATTTGAGATTGCGGAGAATGTCCGTAGCTATGCTGCCGGGACTACGTTAGATCCCGGAACGTCCACCACCAACCACCGCTAACTACGTACCTTCTTTCTGGAGCGGATCTCCTATGAGTTGATCCGCATTACCCGTATTCATGGCCCTC
>JBMDXA010000194.1:0-12769 GCA_048594725.1 Candidatus Kapaibacteriota bacterium | reverse complement strand
ACTAGACTCATAGACTCCGAGACTCCTAGACTCCTAGACTCCTAGACTCCTAGACTCCTAGACTCCTAGACTCCTAGACTCCTAGACTCCTAGACTCCTAGACTGCCATGACCACTACCGATCATTCGTTGCGCCTGCCGGAACTACGCGAGTACCAACGCCAGTTCCAGGCGATCAAAGCCGATGTTGCGGCGCTTGTGGCCGGTCTCGACGAGGATGCCTTCAACTGGCGGCCGGCCCCCAACCGATGGTCGATCGCCGAGTGCATCGTGCATCTGAATGCCACCGGCGAGCTGATTCTTCCCCCGCTTTCGCGGAAGGTGGAACGGGCACGGGAACAGGGACGCATCGCCACGGGAGCCTTCCGCCGCACCCTTTTCAGCCGTGTGTTCCTGGCATTTATGGAGCCTCCCTACAGGGTGAGGATTCCAGGACCGCGCAATCTCCTTCCGGAGCCGGAGCGCCACCGGCTGGAGGTGGCCGATACGTTCATCGCATTGCAGGACCGGATCATCGCCACGATGGCCGCTGCCGATGGGCTCGATCTGGGAGGGGTGAGGATGAATTCCCCGTTCCGCCGGCCGGTGCGGATCACGCTGGCCGAGTGGTTTCTCTTTCTGGCGGCCCATGAGCGGCGCCATCTCTGGCAGGCTGCCGGGGTGCGGCGGGAAGGGGGATTTTCCGGGACGCATTGGTAGAACGGTGCCGGCTCCGGTTGCCTTGAATAATCCGGATCGATTCCGCCTGGATCACGATTCCTGGAGATTCGCTCCCAGCCCGCGCAATGATTCTCCGGTCGCCAGCCGTTGCAGTGCCGAGGCGATAAGCGGCGCCACCGATACCACCTGAAGCTCCGGCCACCCTTCCGATTCCACCCGGATCGTATCGCTGACGATCACCCTTCCGGCGCCCGCCTCCCGGAGCCGTTCCCGTGCCCCCTCGGTGAAGACCCCATGCGTCGCCACGACGGTGAAATCCGGATTCGCCCCTTCGTTGCGAAGGGCGTTGATGGCCTGCACGATGGTGCCGCCGGTGGAGATCATATCATCCACGATGATGCAGGATCGCCCCCGTACATCGCCTATCACCTGCGAGACCTCCACCTCCGAGCCGCTCTTGCGCCGCTTGTGGAGGATCACCGTGGGGCGCCCCAGATGATAGCTGTAGGTGGTGGCCCGTTTTACCGCGCCGAGATCCGGTGCCACCACCACCGCATCCTCCGGCAGATTATCGCAGATCGCGGAGGCCAGGGTGGGCGCGGCCGAAAGATCATCGAAGGGGATGCGGAAAAATCCCTCCACCTGCGGCGTATGAATATCCATGGTCATCACATGCCCGATCCCGGCGCTCTGCATCATATCGGCCACCATCGTCGCCATGATCGGCCCGCGGCGCCCGGCACGGCGGTCGGACCGGGCGTAGCCGAAATAGGGCATCACCGCGGTCACATGCGATGCATCGGCGCGGCGGCAGGCATCGGCAAAGGCAAGCAGCTCCACCAGCCGGTCGTTGACCGGGCGGCAGGTGGGCTGTATCACGAACACCTCCCGGCGGCGTACCGATTCCTGCAACTTCACCGATATCTCCCCATCCGGAAAGTGTTCAACGGTGCAGGGGGTGAGCGGCACCTCAAGCGCCTGCGCTATCGCCTCGGCAAGCTTCGTATTGGCCGATCCTGAAAACACTGCGTAGCTCTTCATCTGGGTTCCGGGGATCTGTTGGATGATTCGGGCACGAGCGGCGGATACCGGAATGATCGTGCCATCATCCCGGAACTGTTGCGAACGGCGAAATTATGGCGGCGCGCGGCGGGGAAAAAAGAAGTTATTTCAGATAACGGATCGTGTGGCGATCTTCCTTGAACAATATCCCGCTGCCGTGGTTACACCATGGATACCCGAACTTGCCTGCCGATGCGCCGAATATACTCGCTCCTCCTCCGTATCCTGCTCTGGATGCTGCCTCTGCTGCTTCCAACGGCCGCCTTCGCTGATGATGGGGCGATCCAGGTCATCGAAGGTACCCTGATCGAGCTGGGGGTGGTTGAGCCGGAGGTCTACAGGGGTAAACTGCATGTGGTGAATCACCGACCCTATCCTATGAAAGTGGATGTCAGGAGCGGCGACGGCGGGTTCTGGGGGATCATTGAGAGCGGCCAGATTCCTCCGGGCGATACCGCGATCATCATTGTGACATGGGATTTCAGGACAAGAACCGGACTGCACTGGAAGCCTCTGACGATCTCTTATTGGCCGGATTCCGGCTCTAGGTATGACTATAGCAATAGCATAAGCGTCCTGTTCGTGGCCTATGTTCACCATGATATCAGGGTGTCGGAATCGATGTTTGTGCTGGTGGGGATGGCGCCCGATACCATTGTGCGTGATACGCTTGAACTGAGAAGCGAGTGCGATACCACGGTTACCATTCTCGCTCCAGCTCCTATCTCCACCGGTCAAGCGGATATAACCTTCAAATTTCCCGGAGGAAACCGGATCGAGCCGGGGAAGCGCCTCGGGATAGTGGCCGAAGGGCGGCTCAAAAGGCATCCAGGTTCATTCCCGCTCTCTCATGAGATACACCTGGAAACCGCTCCCTCCATCAATGTTTCGCTGTATCTTCGGCTGATATGGTTTCCCGGTCCATCCGACTCCGGCGAAAAATAGAGGCCGATAGTGCTCTGGGCGGCGATGGCTGCTACGGCATGATTTCATTCCCGATTTCCCTGCGTGCCCGATATAGATATGCGATTAGTATCTCCCTGTTATAGAGTTGCACACGGAGCTGCCGTACTGGCAATGTTCGCGGCAATCCCCGCGCTGGCCTCGGAGCGTTCGCCTGATGAGCCACGCAACGAGGAGAAGCGTGCCGCCGCCAGAACGCTCAATACGTATATGGATACGGTGCACCGGGTGCTCCCGGAGCGGGTGCAACGTGCGCTCGCTCGTATTCCGAATAATTCCCGCCGTCTTCTAGCGATGAAATATTATCTCCACCGCGACCACGAGGAGATCAGCAGAAAATGGGCTTGGACGGAGGAGGAGGCGCGCGAGTACCGGAAATCGGATGAGTATAAACAGGCACTGGAGGAGGTGGCGGGCGTGCGGAAGGCATTTGCCGAGCTGAACCCGGGATATCAGTTGCAGGTGGATATCGAGATTCGCAGCCTCTCCAGCCAGATCGGAAAATGGAACAGCGTCCGTTCCATCGGCGAGGGGGCCGATGAGCTGATGAAAACCGCGCTCGCCTTTATAGCCGATTCCCTTGGAGCGCCCGCCTCTGAAAACAGCGAGGGGGATCTTGCACGATTCCTCGCATTCCTCCATGCGTTCGAGCCGAAGCGGCATCCCACCGTTGCCGTGCCGGGATTATCGCAGCATGGGCAGCTCCGCGCGTTCGATTTCAGGGTGAGCCGTGGCGGCCGGGTGATAGCCGGGGCCTCCACCAGCTCCATCCGCACCGCATGGGATAATGCCGGATGGACCGCAAAGCTCTGTGAGGCGATCCTTGCGGTGAGCCCGAAATTCGAGGGACCGCTGCTGCAACCGTACGAGCCGTGGCATTACGAGTACAGGCCATGATCGGCCATGTACCGCACAATGATGATAAACGTTCTCTCATCCCGCGTATGCTGGCGCGGTAGGTAGTATCCCGGTTAACGATATCGATGATGGTATGGCCGATCCGGACCGCCCGGATTGGCATTCTTCAAATAATAAAAAATACATTAACCTGGATATTCCTCTTCCATACCGTTGTCCCATCTGGCCCCGGTATCTATAAGCCGGGACTATCTTCAGGCCGGATGACATTGCATTGCCGTAAGTGATTATTGAGCGCGGACCGTCCACGGCTCGTTGAACGGCCCGCCGGAAAGAAAGATTGTGAACGATTTTTAAATACAGTAAATACAACAGAGTACAAACGGATGCATATCCCAGGTCGGATCTACCTTCTGCTATTTCTTACGCTCGCTGCTTCATCCTGCCTCCACGGCCAGCCCCGTATCACCTATCCCAATGGCGGGGAGTTTCTCCGTTCCGGGCAGGATATCACCATCCGCTGGGAGGGAGTGGGGGCCACTGAGACGGTCAGGCTGGAGTACAGCACCGATGGCGGGGAATCATGGAAGAATATTTCGGCTTCCGCATCCGGTTTGCAACATCCCTGGCGTGTGCCGGAGCCCCCGTCGGATCGTTGTCTGCTGAGAATAATATATACCAGCGGCAAGCCCAGAGTTCTGGATGGATATTCGGATGAGATCACCGGGGCCGGTTATAGCAATGATGAACGCTTGATCGTTGCGTATTCCACATGGGGGATGGTTGTCGTCAAGGATGCCGGCACCGGCGAAACCCGCTGGTCCGTGCCGGATGCAACGTGGATACAGGCAAATCCCGTTTACAAGACCGCTGTAACGGTTCTTCGTAATACCGCCGTTCTGCGCGATGTGGAAACAGGAGCGGTGATCGATACGCTTCGCGAGGCGGCCGGCAAGGTGAGCGTTGCACGGTTCAGCCCTGATGGAACGATGCTGGTAAGCAGCGGCCGCGATGGCACTCTGAGGCTGTGGGACGGCAGGAGCGGTGCCTACCGGCAGACCCTCGGCTCCCATACTTCCGCTGTACGGTTTATACGGTTCAGCCGGAACAGCAAGCGAATAGTAACGTTCGACGAGAACGACGGGATCATGAAGGTCTGGGACTTGAACGCTGGTTCCCTCCTCCAGACTATTACGGTGTCGGTGCATGGGCTGTTATCGGCGGCGCTTACGCCCGATGGAACAAAAGTTACCGGGGTATATTCCGGCACATTCGTCAATGTATGGGATGTTGCCACCGGCCAGAAGCTTTTTACCGTATCCGGAGAACGCCGCGTGCTCTTCAGCCCGGATGGTTCTCAGCTTCTGGTAGGTACCGAATCGGAGGGAGCCAGGGTGTACGATGCCACTACCGGAGCATTGCTGCATGAGCTCAAGGAGGCCGACCGGGAGTTGGTGGGGGTTACTTATAGTCCCGATGGAGAACGGATAGCTCTCTTTCATGGCGATGGTGATATCACCCTCTGGAGTGCACGGACCGGGGAGTTGCAGAAGGTCCTCGAAGGGCATGCCACTATTATCAATAGTCTTGAGTTCAGCAGGGACGGGCGTTCCCTTCTCACCGCGAGCCGGGATAAGACCGTGCGCATCTGGGGTATCGATGAGATCAATCAGCTCACCGATCAATCCGACGCGCCGTTTACGGTCTGGCCCACCACTCTTGCGCTCTCGCAGATCGATATGGGGAGGCCCCCCTACGGTTTCCGCCGCGATTCGCTTATCACGGCGGTGATACGTAATCCCGCCGCCAAACCCCTGCGCGTGGAGAACATCACCATAACCGAAAACGATGCCGCCAGCTTCAGGCTGATGCCGGACGTTTCGGCAATCGAAGTGCCGCCCAACAGCTCGTCGGATCTGCGCATCCGTTTTACGCCGGCACGCAGAGGAGTCCATCAGGCGAAGCTGGAGATGGATGCCGGCGGCGAGCATCTGGTCATCCTCCTGAGAGGAGAGGGGCGCTCGGTGGGGCTGGCACCGCAGGTCGAGGAGATCAACTTCGGCACCCTCCCGATGCTCCAGAAGCGCGACAGCGTCGTGAAGGTGGCATTCAGGAATATGACCGACCGCAGCATCAGAGTTGATTCGATACGGGCCAGCCCCTCGTTCTTCCATACCCTGGAGTCGGTCAACCGGCAGACGATAGAGGCCGGGGCGACGATGGAGGTAAAGCTTCGGTTCTATCCAACTTCGCCGGATAAGGTGAGGACCTGGTTGCGGGTGTTCTACGAGGGGAAGGATACCGCCAGCGTGGCGCTGGTTGGCGAGGGGGTGCGGCCGTCATCGGTGGCTGGCAGAGAGGATGGGGAGCATGCACTTGTAATCTATCCGAATCCGGCCGGCGATCGTATCGCGGCAGAATTCGATGTGCGGAAGCCTGGTCCGGTTCGTCTGCTTGTGCAGGATCTGTTCGGGCGTACCGTGCAGGTGCGCGATCTCGGGACGTTGCAGGAGGGAGGGCATCGGGCGGAGCTGGATATGAGCGGCATCCCCGGCGGCGGCTATCTGCTGGTGTTGGAAACTCCCGGCGAGCGCAGCAGCGGCGCTCTGCGCATCGTACGCTAGCGCTCGTTTTTTCATCGTGAAGATCGATATCCCTGCCGGAGAGAAATGCCGGCGGGGGATATCGGGAAGCCGAACAAGAGTTCGTTGAGACGATTGGATCTTCAAGCCAAAGTCCTAACCGAGCTTCTTCGCGCCGGTCAGGTTTTCTGTCCGTATTCTTTGCCATTGAAATGGCTCGTGGCAAAGATGGGAGCCTTTAGATTGTAATGAGCTTGCCAGTATTTTGCGTGATAAACTATCTTATAGATTCATGGGGCCTCACTCGTGGGCTGTTGGTGGTGGCTGCCAGTTCTCTATTTATTCTGAGCGCCTGCAAGGAAGGAGGCTATTCGGAATCAGATTCGCTCCGAATGTCTTCAGGCACGAAGGTGCTTATTGAAAAGGATATTGCATATCCTGTGTCGGATGATGGGGATTCTTTACACATTCTGTTCGATGGCGGATTCTCGGATGATACTGCCACAGTTTGGGTTGATAATGTCCTTGTGTCCCATCGTGTGCTTCACTCGGACGAAGTGACCGGGCTCGCCGATTATGTGGCGGTTTATTGTGCGGATACTTCTCGCTGCGAAAAAATCCGGCTGCAATTGTCGCGATACGGATGGGTTGAATTTGAGCGCCCTCGTGCGGCGGAGTCTGTTCATATAGCACAGAATATACATATTCCTTCAGTTAACATATTATTGACCAGTGGTATTGTGGAGTATCGATAAGAAGAGCGCTCCATATCAGCTCAAGTGATGATGGTGTACGTGTGACCATATTCTTCCCCAGAGAGAAGCTGCCGCAATTATCAGGGCTGTTCATAACAATCGTCGCCTCGGCGTTTTCTGAGCCGAGATAGGCAACTGCTCTATGGAGCGCCACCTTTCCAATCAAGCTCATCACGCTATAGGAGTCTGATGATATATGATTGTGTATCCTGAGAGTCTTCAAAAATAAATCAACTCCTGCCGTGTAATCACTTGACACAGGGGAGCCTGATTCTGTATTATTGCTGCGGTTATGAATCGCTCTATACCCCTTGGGGGACGATTCATACACTACATATCACCGTTACCATTCGTCGTTAACTCTCTCCGGCTTAACACGAGTGCTTGTGGTTGCAAACTAGATCTCTAGGTCGTTGCCCGCGATGATATCATCCCCAGGTTGTTTTGGATGATATCAAGCTAGCATCGATATATGCGAGCATGAGCGCCTGTAGTTGATAGATACCTTGGTGGCATATGCCATTCGCTAGGGTATCGATATATCCTGTATTTCCTCTCAGCGTCCGAGCGGTATTCCTACATAGTTCGATGTGGCACTCCCTCTATGGTCTGCTCTGTATGTCATGATGGCATAGAGCAGCTGTCCTTGTATTGCCATTCCGCCCAGTGATAATCTCATTTTAGTAGTATTCGGGTAAGAAGTATGAGCATGATCCGTATTCTATGCAGTGTTGTATTCTGCATCTGCCTGTCGGAATCAATTGCCGCTAAGGTTCTCGATACCTTGTCCTATTATCAGCCCAAGGGGAAATTCGTTTATTATTGGGACCCTCAGATCGTAATGCATGCCGCGCGTTTCGTTCCTGCCGGGCCGGGAAACATTAAAAGCATCAGTATAATGCTTGGAGGGACGGAGGCTTCCGGCAGCGCAACCCTCCATATCTACGGTCATGAGGGAGGGGGCGTGGCGCCACAACTGCAAAAGGATCTAATAACTCCGATTCTGGTACGGAAGACGCGTCCAGGGGCCGAGATGATAACGGTCGTTCTTAAAGAAGCTGTTCCCATAGAAAACGACCAGTTTTTTATCGGTGTCGATAATATTAGTGAAGGCGTTACACTGCTTTCCGATCATAGCAGAAAAGTTCCTGCCTGCTCATCTCCATCGGACCAATTCTACTATCAATTCCTGAAATTGAAGAACCAGCGCTGGCGCTGGGGAGCATATACCTATGTGATCGATGTGGTGATGGAATATCCGGAGGCCGCCAGACAGGGATATCTCATTGATATGACTGCTGATGCCGGCCTGCCGGATTCCAATCTTGCCAACCGGAGTCTTGCATGGGCAGATGTCGATGAAGATGGGTACCTGGATCTTCTTGCCGGTGGCCGCCTGTACCGTAATAATCAGGGGCGTCGATTCGATGACGTCACCGATGCCGCCAGGCTGTCGGGAGTACCTCTGGCGAACATCTTTGCCGACATCAACAACGACCAGTATATCGACCTGATATTCCTCGGATCGGCGGACAGCTCCCGGCCCCAGAGCGCTCTGTTCATCAATAATGGAGATGGGACATTCGCTTACCGGTCGCTTCCCATTCCGATGCTGGTAACTCCTACCAGCCTGAACGTTGCCGATATCAACGGCGACGGGTTCCTGGATATCTTCATCGGCCAGAAAGGAAGTTCCGCATCGAATCTCCTTCTCGTCAATAATCGTGATCTTTCGTTCTCGGATCGTTCCGGCTGGCTGCATAGGGATGATTCGGCTTCGCCTGATGCCCTGGGATCGCAGTGGATCGATTTCGATAACGACGGCCGCCTCGATCTTTTCATCGCCAATAAAAATTCCTCCAGCGAGTTATGGCGCAGCCTCGGCGATAGCACATTTGTCAGAATAGCGGGGCCTGCGCTTCCTGGCAACCGCGGAGCATTCGCCGAGGGGTGGGGCTGCGACTGGGCTGATTACGATAATGATGGCGACCTGGATCTTCTTCTCCCCAAGTCCGTTGGAATCGGAACCGCAATGACGCTTGCCGATGCAGGCGCAACCCTCTATATCAATAGCGGAGCACCGAATTATGAGCTGAAGGCCGCTCCGGGGGATATCGGCATCCAGTATGAAGAAAAACATACCGGTGGAGCCTGGGGCGATGTCAATAACGATGGTATGGCTGATGTGGTAACCACTACCTCATGTCCCTGCCGCTACGCCGATATCTATATCCAGCAGCCCGACGGTCGTTTCCTCCTTGGTACATCGGAGTACGGGATGCAGCGCATGGCCGCCGGCAATGATGCCATATGGGTGGATATCGATAATGACGGGCGACTGGATCTGGCGACGATCGACGATGGACGCATCAGGCTATTGAAGAACAATGGTCCGTTCGATCGGAAAAACTACGTCGAACTGGATCTTGCCCCAACCTCCGGTTGTACCGGTGGTGTGGGGGCTTCGGTTAGCGTGTATGCCGGGGGAGCCCGATATACCCAGCAGGTCATCGCGGGACGGGGAATTCTGATGGCTAAGCCATTCCGGCTGCATTTCGGTCTCGGCGATGCCTCCTCGATCGATTCAATTGCTATACGCTGGCCAAACAGCAATAATGTCGAAATAATCAGGGATGTGACGGCCAACAAGCTGCACCGCCTGGGCAGGACCAACTCTCGCCGGAATACAGCACAGGGGGTAACGGTGGATGCCGCACCCAACCCTTTCTCCACGAGCCTCGCTATCACCTATATTCTCCCTTCCGAGCGTAATGTTCATCTGGCGATCTATTCGGTGGATGGCGGACGTGTTATCACGCTTGTCGATGGAATACAACCCGCCGGCACGCATTCCATCACCTGGGATGCCAAGGATCAAAGCGGAGAAAGTGTCTCGAAGGGCACCTATATCTATCATCTGGTGTCCGACGATGCCGATCTGATGGGACGCGTTGTGCTTATCCGATAATATCGTATCGGCGCTGGATCGTTCGTTTCTTCCCATGCGGCCCTGCATCGGCCGCGCGCATCATCCAAACTTCAATACCCTATATGAGGACTAGTGAGCCTCGGGGCCGGAGCATTCGTCTCATGGCTCTGATCTGCGGTGGCGTGTTCGTTATGATCGCCATAGCCTTGATCGCCGGTCATACTGCGGGACCGAATATCGCCTACGTGCGATCAAACGATCTTATCGCAAAGTATGCGGGCACCATCGAATCGCATCAGGTGGCTCAGAAAGAGCAACAGAAGTGGCGTGCGAATCTCGATACGCTTCATGGCGATTACAGGCGGGCTGTAAACCTCTATAACGAGACCTATGCCGGGCTTTCAGCGCCGGAGCGAAAAGATCGCGAGGATAATCTCAGCCGGCAGAAGGAGCAGGTAACTTCCTATGCACAGGAAGTAGAGCGGTTGGCCGCAGAGGAGGATGAAAAGCTGATGCAGGGGGTGCTCAGCCAGATCAACACCTTTATCGCTGCATACGGCAAAGAACACGGATATGATATGATATTCGGCACTACCGCGGCTGGAAGCCTGCTTTATGCCGAGGATGGATATGATATCACTGATGATGTACTGAAAAGCTTGAACACTCATTATAAAACATCAGATGCGACACCTCCTGCAAAACAGTAGATGGAAATCCCTGGCGTTCACATTCTGCTGTGCCGTTATTTTCTCCTGCTGCGATAATACACGTACGGTGAAGGAGTATGAGGCATGGATAAACGAACCGGAACAGGGGCTGCGCAAAAGCAGAGATATTGATGGATTGGAGATCACCCTGAAGTATATCCCTTCTGAGCTTCTGGTCTATAAAGAGCTTCAGCAGGAAGAGAGCAAGGCGCCGATATCCAAGGATAGCCTGCGGCTGCAGTATAAAAACAGCTTGACATTTCTTATGACGTTCACAGCATCGGATACCAGCCATCAGGGGCGTGATGTAATGATGCGGGATGTTGCCAGCCAGCAGGATCTGGTCGGGCGCATGATGACGATGAATTTTGATCTGGGAGAAATGCTGTCGCTCAGTACGCCCGCCGGCACCATCAGGCCTGTGCTCACACATCTGGAGGGCTCGTATGGCATGAGGAGAGAACGGCAGATGGTCCTGGCTTTTACCGACATGATAGAAGGCAAACGAGTCCTGGACGCCGATACCATAGATATCGCGTTTATCGATAAAGTGTTTGATACCGGTATCCATCATTTCATGTTCGAGACGAGCGACCTGCGATCCGCTTCGGAATTGTTTCCATCAGATTCCATAAAGTAGAATGAAAAAGTTATTGAATGGGGCCGTTGCACGCATACTTCTGGTCTCGCTTGCTGGTGAAATCCTGATGCCTCTGGTAGCCTCGGCATTGACCAACGGTCCTGCCCAGCCGGAATTCGCCAGCTTCGAGCCGGTAAACACGACGGAATTGGTGGATGAGCTTACCGGAGCCTTCACATACAACCTTCCCGTACTGAATATACCGGGGCCGAATGGGGGAGGGTACGCCATGTCACTTTCCTATCATAGCGGTGCTTCAGTTGAGGAAGAGGCAAGCTGGGTGGGATATGGTTGGACATTAAATCCGGGGTCAATCATTCGCAACAAGCGCGGCTTCCCGGATGATTATGATGGGCAGGAGGTTCGATACTGGAATAAGGTCCCGACGAATTGGACAGCATCGGTTGGAGCCTGGGCTAAAGCGGAAGCCTTCAGTATTGATGCCGTGGGCCTTACAGGCAATGCTTCGATACGATATAATAATTATAGAGGGTTCAGCACGGTCATCGGAGCGCAATATTCCTATAAAGGGATCGCCAGCCTCGGCTATTCTCTTAGTGGAAGGAAGGGCAGTTATTCATTCGGATTCAACCCGGCGGAAGCCTTGTCTGCTCTGAGCAAGGCCGCAAATCAGAATGAGTCCGATATCGCCTTCAAAGCTGCTGCCGGAATCACGGCAGAAGCCTTACGGATGGCATCCGGGGGCGAGAAAAAAGCGAAGACTGACTACTCTGCCCTGATCGGCAGCTTGTATGGTGTCTATACCTTCGAGGAAGCGCAACGCACTACTACCGTAAGCGAATATGATGGGAACTCAGTGAATTTCAGTGTAGGGGTCCATGGTACCCCTATTACAGTTCCATCAGGACCGGAATGGGGGCTCAGCGGGAATTATACGCAGCAGACGAACAAGCCGAATGATGAGATCGCCTGTTACGGCTATATGTATAGCGCCAATGCCCAGGATAAGAAGTCTCTCATGGATTATTACTCCGAGAAGGAGTCGATGTATACCAAGAGAGATTATTTCCTGTCGATACCATTTAGCAACGCAGATAATTTTATGGTTACCGGCCAGGGAGTAGGAGGAGGCTTCCGCCTTCACAGCCGTATCCCAGGGCACTTCCGGCCCAATGCAAAGTCCAATAAGACTATCATCACTCAGCTGGGTTTTGCCGTCCATACTGGCCCCATGAATCTCGGGGGAGGGCTGAACATCGGTGTGGGATCTCAAAATCTGGGTGTGAACCAATGGAGTGATGGGGGGGAGTATGTCTTCCCTCAAATTGATGCTGGGAATGAACCTTATTTCTTTCGCTTCAATAATGATCTTGGAGGCCGGGTTGAATATTCTACGGGCCTGGATACGATGAGAGCCAAGGTTGCAACTGTTTCCGGCCGATATGTTCCGGCAATAAGCGGCAATGATGTAATGGAATCGATGAACGATGGAGCAAGGAGTGGCCGGTCTTCCTATATCGGATATCACACCAACAGCCAAATGCTTGAACTTGCCGATCCCGGCTGTGATGCCGGAAGAGCCGGTGGGATACGGTATAACGCATATAGCAAATATGCCGCCGCTTCCGATTATCTCAGCAGAAACAATGC
>JBMDXA010000193.1:0-49461 GCA_048594725.1 Candidatus Kapaibacteriota bacterium | reverse complement strand
AATAAGGGTCGCGGTCTGTACTGTCCGAGAGACTGTCCAGCGGTGTCTGGAGTTTATAGTTTACATACACCGAGTCGATATATTTCTGGAGCTGATACTTCGAAGTGCTATAACGATAGAATTTGATAAATCCGTGCGTCCCTGCGGTCGCGCAGAAGGCGAATATCGCCACAGAGGCAACTGCCGTCTGAAAAGCCCTATTATCCCATAGAGCCCGCTGCGGTCTGTAGAAGTACGCTATCGGGAGTACCAACAGCGCCCAGTAGTCGCTGTAATCGGCGACTCTTCCGATAGAGTAGGGGAGGATATCATTGATCACCGCGATAACAGCATCGGCAGCCGGGAGCTTCCAGAGGATGAATCCGGCCGCAGTTGCTATGTAAATGGGGAGTTTCCGCCGGGGAAGGAGAAGCGAGAAAAAGAATGGAAATGCGAACAGTCCGGCAATATCGCTGAGCTTGCCGGTGATGGCGCCTGGGTGGGCCGCTTTCAGGTAGAAATCATTGATGATAAGGAGCGTCACTGCCACGATAAACGGTGGCGCCGAGAGATGGGTTTGTTCGATGCGCATTGGAATTCTCTCAATGGAGCGAAAATCTCTGCGTTCCGGAGAGCAATCCGGCCCGGATACTAATTGGCGGAAGATACAGGATCGTTCCCTGCATGCTGCGGCATTTTTTTGCTGATTCATTCGGCTGCGCTATATGAGCAAAGAGGAGGCAGAACATTCGGTCTCCTCTTTCTATCGGTGCTACAAAGACGGGATGAGCGGCACATTCCTCCAAATGACCGGGCGCCCTGATATCGCAATGGAGATTCATGGAGTTATCCCAGCCAGAGCCAGCCTTCACTCATCATAGATGTGATCTTCGGAGGTATAGCCCGGCGTTGTATATGCGCTGAGCTTTTCAATGAAACTTCCTTCAAACTTCTTTATAAGCCTTTCCTTCTCCTCCGATGAGAGATCACTCTCGATCTTCATGTTGTTCAATCCGCCGGCGGAGATGATCGCAATTCCCGCATTCGAATTGCTCTTATTGGTATAGTACCGGAGGGTGAAGAAATCGGTTCCGTGACCGTCAATAACACGGCAACTGAAATAAGGGTCGGAAACATCATCGAGAGCCGGTGTATTCTTTGGCGGGCTCAGATCAGGGTAGTAAGCGAAAACAGAATCGATATAGAGCTGTAATTGATATTTCGAGACATCATAACCATAGAACTTGATAAATCCGTGCGTTCCTCCGGTTGCACAGAAGGCGAATATCGTCACAGCTGCAATTCCAGCCTGCAATGCCTTGTTATCCCACAGAACCTGCTGGGGCTTATAGAAATAGGCGAAGGGAATAATCAGCAGCGCCCAGTAATCGCTGTAATCGGCTACTCTTCCGATAGAATACGGGAGGATATCGTTTATCACCGCGATAACAGCATCGGCGGCCGGGAGCTTCCAGAGGATGAATCCGGCCGCAGTTGCCATGTAGATCGGGAGTTTCTGCCGGGGAAGGAGGAGCGAGAAGAAGAAGGGAAATGCAAAGAGGCCGGTGATATCGCTCAATTTGCCGGTAACTGCTCCGGGACAGGCCGCTTTCAGATAAAGATCGTTGAGCATCAATAGCGTTACTGCGGCGATAAACAGCGGTGCCGAGAGATATGTTCGTTCAATGCGCATGGAAATTCTCTGAATGAACAGGCAGGAGAGCATAGAGATGCCGAAAGATAGCTTCACGCCCGCCTTCTGGCAGTTCCATTGCATAGGGACCCGCAAAAAAAGAGGAGACCGATATTGGCCTCCTCTTTCTTTTTCATCGAACGTGTTCAAGAACGAGCTTTAATCCGCCGGGACGATCTCGATCATCACCGAGCGGTTGTAGAAGCGGCCTTCCGGAATATTGTTTCCGAAGGTGGTTTCCGACTCCTCCTCGCCGTAGCCGATCACCTCGTAGTTGGCCTTGCGGCCCAGCCTCGTGGCCTCGGCGCGGATGATATCCCGCACCTCGCCCGCGCGCTTCTTCGAGAGGTTGAGGTTCAGCGTGGAATCGCCGATGGCATCGGTGTGGCCCAGGATGAACACCTTGGCGCCGTCGCTCACCTGCGCGGCCACCGTGGAGCGGAGGAAGTTCTCGTAGCTGCGGATCGGGTCATCCTGTCCGTAGCCGAACGTGATGGAGTAGCGGAGCGCCTGCTTCGGGGGCTCGGTCCGCTTCGTCAGGCGGAAGTCCTTCGTCTGGGTGATGCGCTGCCCGTCCTCGGTGACGGCGATCACCTCGGCGGTGAAGGTGCCTTCGCTCAGGCCGGACATGATCTCGTTGGGGCTGACGCGCTGGCTGGCGCGGTTGTACGGGCCGTAGGTCTCGCGCCGTCCCTCGCCGGATACCACCAGCTGCCAGGTGCGGATCTTCGCATCCTCGTTGATGTTCAGCACCAGGTCGTTCTCGATCGGGGTGTTGTCCACGCGGCGGATGCGCACCGGCGTGCCTAGATCGGTCGGGGAGGTGAAGAAATCGACGCGGCGATTCTCCTGGTTCGCCATCGGGCGGTCGGCTTCCGGCGTGCGGGCCGAACCGGAGGGCACTCTCGGAAGCTCGCGTCCCTCGATCGCGATCCTGGACGGATCGATATCGAAGGTGTTGACGATATAGTCACGCACGGTGGCGGCCATCGTTTCACCTTCAGGGGCGCCCGGGCCGGAGCCCACCAGCGTCAGCTTCACGGCCGGGTTGGCGCGCATGCGTGCGCCGTAGATGTTCATGGCGTTGTAGTAGACGTTCATCTGCTCGGCCATGCGAGCGGTGGCGTCCAGGCGTCCCACCTTCGAGGAGTCCAGCAGATCGTTCTCGGTGAAGGTGGCCGCATCGCTCTTGTTCAACTGTACGTAGCGTCCGGGGATGGCGGGGTTGGCGCCATCGAAGAAGACCGCGTTGACGAGCGGGAAATATTCCTCGTACGGGCGCGAGGCGATATAGCGATCCGGCGCGAAGAGCGCCAGGTTCAGCAGGGAGCTTTCGGTGAACGCGACTTCATCCACCGGGGGCATCAGCCCCATCTTGATGGATGCGCCGGCGCGGATCGAGACCGTGCTCCAGATATCGTCCACCTTGTCCTGGTCGGCGTCGAGGATGGAGCGGCCGCGCTGGTGCAGCATCCAGGAGCTTTCCAGGAACGGGGCCAGGTACCACCGCGTATCGCTCATCCGGTCGTTCAGCACCAGATCCCAGCCGAATCCTCCGCTGATCCCCACCGTCACCGCGTTCATATCGGTAAGCTCCAGCGGCTGCGATGCCTCGCCGGGGGCCGGCGTAAAGGTGCATTCGTCGTTCAGGAGTATCCCGATCTGGGGTCCGGCCACCAGATACGGAGCATCGCTTCCGAACGCGTTCACACGCAGCATCGGCTCGATGGTGAGATAGGAGATATTGATATCGAACTCCTTCTCCAGCGGGAGGGTATTGTCCTTGGAGACCCCGCTACGGTCGTCGTAGCTGAGGCGGAGCTGTGCGCCCCACCAGTCGGCCGAGTTGTATTCGCCGAACAGGCTCACGTACGGGGCGATCCCGGTGCCGTCAACAGCTTCGAACGGGAAGAAGTTGAAGATGCGCGAGGTATCCAGAAACTGAAGGCCGAGCGCCTGAAGATTGTAGTTGATCCCTCCGGTCAGGCCGAACCGCCAGCGTGCCTCCATCTGAGATCTCGATTGAGCATCTGCTGCGGTGCTGCCGGCGATGAGGGTGAGAACGAAGAGCGAAACGGCCATGTAGCGGCGTACGCTTGCGATCATATGATGCTTCTCCATGATGTGGATATGCTGGCTCCCGTGCCACATGACTCCGCCGGAGCGATAGGTTCCCGGCCACGCGGCGCGCGGCGGTGCGGAACTATCCCCGGTACAGGGATGGGAGCATTTTGTGCGGACAAGGGGGAGGTAATGGTTCCTGCGGTCGGATGTGCGCACATCGCGATGCATCTGGTCGCCTATGCATTGCGAAACGGTCGGCGCCATGAGAGGGGAGTATGAGCCCGCGTCCGGCAGGGAGGGTGTCCGGCCGGGCGTTTCAGGAACAGCCACTAAGATATGGACGTGCCTGGTTTGAGGATTTTACAATGTGTCCCTGACGGGTGTTTCCTTTCGGAAATGTTTCCGTGCGATGGTTCTGCCGGGGCGATCTTCCTCTCTGCGGACTGTCCGGAGGGGAGCACCCGCCAGTCCCCGAACCCATGTTAAACTCCCTGCCGGCAGGTCATGTCAATAAACCTGTTTGTGGCTGCCCCGGTGCGCTTCGTGTCGGCGGCTTACCAGAAGACATCTCGATACCCCCTGTCCCATAGCAGCCGTAGTTCCAGAGAAAATGCCGCCGGCGCGCACGGGGTCCTGCCACCGGAGGCGCCGTGACACGAGATTCCATCGGAACCGCTGATGCCTGTTTCGATGCCGGATGATTTCCTATCCAGATTTTATGAAGAGCCAGGTGAATTCCTTGATAAATAGATCCAGATATTTCACGAGGGCGGCGCTTCTGCCGCTGGTTGCCCTCAGCTCGCTGTTCTGGGGGTGCGAGGGATTGCAGATATCGGTGATCGGCGGGCCGGATACCGGCGGGACCGATGTGGGAACCGATACTCCGGCGGGCCGGTATCCGGAGATCGTCAGCAGCGAATATCCCCGGTGCGATGATGGAACGTTCCTCCCGAAGGCCGCCGCTTCCGCCGGCGATGGAAGCATCGTGCCCGGCCGCTATATCGTGGTGATGAACGACGGTGTCTCCGGGGCCGCGCTCGGCGAAGTGAAGAGTTTTGCCAAGGGGAGCAGTATCACCACGTTCAACAGCGCGCTCAACGGCTTTGCCGCCAGACTGAGCCAGCAGGAGGTGGCGCAGTTGCGGGCCGATCCCAGGGTCAGCTATGTGGAGCCCGATTATCTGATAAAGGTGGATGCGGTAGTGGAAGCGACCGGCGCTGATCCCGCCGGCACCCCGTGGGGCGTCACCAAGGTGGGGGGCCCGAGAAACGGAACCGGCAGGGTGGCGTGGGTGGTGGATACGGGCATCGATCTGTACAACAGCGATCTGAATGTGGATCTCGGCCGCAGCCGCAACTTCGTTCCCGATGGGCGCTCCGATGCCATGGACCAGAACGGCCATGGAACGCATGTGGCCGGGACCATCGGCGCCAGGGATAATGGTGCCGGTGTGGTCGGGGTTGCCCCCAATGCCACGCTGGTGGCGGTGCGGGTGCTGAACGATACCGGCGCCGGGTATTATTCCTCTATCATTTCCGGGATAGATTATGTGGCCGCAAATGCCCGCAGCGGCGATGTGATGAATCTGAGCCTGGGCGGCCCCTCCTCGCGCGCCATCGATGATGCGGTGCGCCGCGCCGCGGGCCGGGGGATAAAGATCGCGGTGGCCGCCGGGAACGAATCGCAGAACACCGCCGGAGTCTCGCCGGCGCGCCTGAATTATCCGGGCATCTATACGGTTTCGGCGGTGGACAGGCGGGATGGCTTTGCGCGCTTCAGCAACTACGGTAGCGCCGTCGATGTGGCGGCGCCGGGCGTCTCCATCTCCTCTACCCGTCTTGGGGGGGGCGTGGCGACCATGAGCGGCACCTCCATGGCGACGCCGCATGTGGCCGGGCTTCTGCTGCTTGGAAAGCTGCATGCCAACGGCTACGCCCTGCTGGACCCCGATGGCTGCGACGATCCGCTGGCCTACCGGTAACCGGCAGTCCGGCAACGGCTCCGGATAGAAGGGAATGACGAGACTATAGAACAAGGGCGCTCTCTCCAATCCGGGGAGGGCGCCCTTGCGGCTTGTATCGGGCATGACACCACTGCGGCCGTAGTGCACTCACGCCCTCGAGTATCGGTGTACGGTTCCCTCCGCTGTCGCGGCGCCGGGCTCCCTACGAGAGTTGACCGGATTATCGGAAAACCTCTCGGTAGATGCCCTAGCAGGGGTAGATATTGACCAGGATGCATCCGTCGCCATCCAGCACCACATGTACTATCACGCAGCAGCCGTTGAGATTGGTCCTGGTCGGCACGTTGAACGGGATCTGGGTAGTGCCGCTGTTGAGCGACACCCAGAGGAACTGCGGTACCGGCGGGCAGGGGGGATAAAAGGGAGGAGTAAACGGTTGCACGTAGACTCCCGGCGCGGTATAAACTCTGGTCAGCACCGGGAAGCCCGCCCATGCGGTGGTTACCGGAATCGGTATGCAGTCGGGGTTGACCCGCGAGGCATCGACGGTGAAATGGCAGCAGTTCGAGAGCTGTGCGCGGGCTTCGGTGCTCCCGAGCGCGCAGATGGTGATGATGGCAATGATCGCCATCAGGCATGCAGTGAGGGTTCTCTGTCTCATCAGGAGATGCTCCGAGTGATAGGATTGAAGGATGGATCTTCCGGTAAGGCTCGCCCGGCCGGAGATGATGGTGGGTTCGGCATCCGGCCGCCAGGAGCGCCACATCCCGAAACCCGTATCGGGCCGATCCTGGTCATGTAATCCGGACGATGGCAAGGTAGCACCCATGCCAGGGTACGATAGAGTACATCTTTGTGTACCCTTCCGGATGTATAGCTGTATGGAATATTCCTGCTGTGGCGGCGCACAAAAAAAGCGGGGGAATTTCTTCCCCCGCCTTTTGTATGATATATATCATCGGCCGTCGGCAGATGCCGGTCGCATACACATCGGCGCGCTATCGTTATCATCCGCGCCGGAATGCCGTTGCGGCCGAATCGCTTGCTATCAGTTGATCGGCACTTCCACGCCGCTGATCTTCTCCACCGGCTCGGCGCGCTCCACCTTCTCGATCACCAGGGTGAGACGTGCTGCAATGGCCGCCAGCGCGCCGATTGCGGCGAACACCGGCATCAGTGCCGCTCCCACCAGCCCGATTGCCAGAGGAACCTCGATAAGGGTGCGCCCCTCCTCGTTCTTGATGATAACCCTGCGGGCGGTTCCCTCGTGGACGAGGTTCTTCAGCTTCGCGATTACTTCATCGCCGCTCAGGACAAACTCTTCGGTTCGCGTGACTTCCTTTTCCATGATATCCTATCCTCCAAAATGCTGGGATTGACGACTGGTAGGCTCTCTCTACGCGGCTGCGGGCGATCGGTTGCAGCGGGAGGATATTTTTCGGCTGGGGAGGTATTCAACGGCAAGAGCGCCTGGCAGGGGGGAACCAGGCGCTCTTGCATGACAGGGGGGAACCAATTTTCGTAGTCGCTGCGGAATCGCCATGAGTCTCGCAGCCGGAAGGGGCCAGGGAGCCGCCTGCCGCGTTGCAGTGCAACGGGGGGAAGTGGGGGGGGAGCTCTCCGGCTATCTAGCGCACATCCCAGGGTGAAGGACGATTGTAAATGCCGGAGAGCTGCCGGAAGAAACCATCAATGCGGGGGGCGCTCTCACATGGTTTCCTCCGGGTTCATCGCGTCGTACCTCTTGATTCCATCCGCGTGCATCCGGCTTGCCACAATCCTCGCCATAAGGATATAACCGTAGCCTCGTATGTCCCCGTATGGGATGATGGGCCGGGCGACATTGAATCGTTCCTCCACGATCTCTGAGCGTTCATATGCCACCATTGCTCTGCGTCAGCGCAGTTCCATCACTTTGGAAAAAAGCAATGGGCCACCCCTGCACTGCCTGAGATCCACGAGTCTCGTAATCATGTCGCACCGCCGCGTACGGGAACTGCAACTCCGAATGTATTCAGATGCTGCGCGGTCGAATCCCGCTCGGGCATTCCGGCCCAACAATCCCATCTATCACATATATCCGCCTGACGATTCCGCCTCTGCGTCCGCCCGAGCAACAAAGCAACGGCGCGCTATCCATATCTCTATCTCTGCTATCAGTTCGGGATATTCCGGCGGCCATCGCCCTGTATCCTTTTTCTGTATGCAACTTACGGCCGCCAATCGGTGTGGATACTGAACGAAGGTTTATTCCGGGTTTATACTTCGGTTTATTACCTCGCGGAAATTCATGAAATGAAAAATATCCGGCGGCGATATTCTCCGGATGATTTTTATGGAAGAATATATCGCAACTGTACCCAGGCGCCGAAAATGCGCAGGGGAGAAACAGAAAGAGGAGGCACCAGCACATGCACCCAGCGACACAACTCTGCCGGAGAGGATACGGCTACAGGCAGGATGCGCGAGCGCCCGGAAGCAATTCCGCGATCTTCTTCTGCTTTGGGTTCCTGGCGTTTTTGCATGCCGTGCTGGCCCTGACAGCCATACTACGGGCGGAGAAAAAAACGAACGATATCCGTGGAAGCTGCGGAGGAAAGGAACAGGAACGATCGAGCGGAAAAGAGGAAAATTCCTGCTGGGGAATACCGGCCGGGGAGAAGATGGGCCGATGAATTTCCTGTAAAAAAAAAGGCCCGGCAGGAACAACCGCTCCGATTGGAATAAACCATCTGGATAGCTATGAAGTTCCCGCCGGTTGCCGGGGGGGCATTTTCAAAAAAGGGGCATCCGCAGTCTGCCGTGCCGGAGATCCGGTATGCCGTACAACGGCATCCTATGTCTGGGGGGCGCTCTCCTGGGGGGCCTTCTGCTCCAGCGATACCAGGCGGATACCGAGATCGCGAATGCGGAGCAGGATGCCGAACAGTGCCGACTGATCGGCCACCATGCCGCTCAGGAGCGCATGGCCGGTCGGCAGATTCGTGACCTCCAGCCCATCGAACCAGCCTGCGCTATGTTCCGGAAGGTGCTCACCAAGGGTGATCTGAATGTACGATGGACTACCGAGGCTCATTGATGTATACCCTGATGAGTAAGGAGCACGCCTTGCGGCGCTATCGCTGAGCCTCCGGATACGATAAGCGGGGGGGATCGCTCCGTAGGCCCCTCGTATGGGCTGTATGCAAACTACAGCCATGGGGGGGAGGCCCGTGGTAACCAAGGTTTATCGGAGGTTTATTTGCGGGTTTATTTCGCCCCTGTGGTGGCTCCTGCCGGCGGGGACCGGTATAATCAGGCCCGGCTGCGCTACAGCAGATCCAGCTCGCGGGCGCGCTGGATGGCCTGGGTACGGCTGGCGACGCTGAGTTTGGAGTAGATGGAGTGCGTGTGCTTCTTCACGGTCCCTATCGCCAGATAGAGGCGGTCGGCGATGGCGTTGTTGGAGAATCCGGAGGCCAGCAGGCGGAGCACCTCCACCTCCCGGTCGGTCAGCTGGTCGATAAGCTGATGTTTCTGGGGGCGGGCGCCATGGTTCATCGCCGCCAGCAGCGTGGTGATGTGGGCGGTGGAGACCTTCGCCGGGCGATCGCTCCGGTTCAGCAGGCGCACCAGCAGTTCGGAGACCACCTCCCCCTCGTCCACGATCGTCCGTATATAGCCCTCCGGGGCGGCGCAGCCCAGGGCATCGGCCAGATCGGCCAGGGCGCCGTCGATCCTTCCCTGAAGGTATCCGGTAATCGCACGAAGCACCAGCGCCTGGATCTGCCATGTGGAGGCCTTCAGGGTTCTGGCGTGCTCCACCATGTCATCCAGCACGGCCCTGGCATCGGAATATTCTCCCACCCGTATCAGCACCCTGGCGTAGGCGAACTCCAGTTCCTCCCGGAAGAGCACCGGCTGGGAGCGGTCGGCCTGGTATCCCTCGGCCCATCGTTCGGCCAGGGAGATCTTCTCCTGCGCCAGCCAGAGCCGGGTGCGGCGGGCCTCCAGCAGCGGGTGCCAGAAATCGACCGCCACCCGGTCGGCCATCTCCAGCAGGCGATCCATCAGCATGGTCGCCACCGCCGGTTCCCCCTGCATCTGGCGGAGCCAGAGGAGGGAAAGGCCCCCATGGATGGTCATGGCCCAGTTGTGAAGCTGGTTGCCATGTTCCATCGTCCCCTCCAGACAGCCGGCGGCCTCCGGAAGCTGGTTGCGCTCGTAGAGGATCTTGCCGATCGGCTCGAACAGATGCCCGAGCAGGGGATTGGAATCATCCACCCCCTGTTCGCGCAGTTCCTTCAGGTTCCACTGGCAGAGATTCCAGGCCTGCTCCAGCTCGCCGATCAGGATCAGCAGCCGGGCATGATTGCGCACCGCCGCCAGCGCCGCATACAGGTTGCCGCAGCTTTTGCCCAGCATGGTGGCCGAGGTGAACGCCTCGCGCGCCTCCTCCCACCGGCCATGATAGGCCAGCAGGTCGCCGATGATGCTCTCGATGGTGCTGGTGAGCACCGGGGGGGCCGACTGCAGCTCGGCGCGTACCTTTGCCAGATCCTCCAGCAGCTGCGGCTGCTCCTCGGTATTGGCGCTGCGGAAGGTGATCTTGTAGTAGGACCGCAGGGTGGAGACATGCTGCCGGATGGTGCGGATTCCCTCCTCATCGTACATCGGGGGCACCCCCCGGTCCAGCGCCGACTCCGCATCGGACAGATGGCTGAGTATCTCCTCCCTCTCTCCTCCGATGCCCGTGATCCATGCCATGCAGATGTTGATATAGGGATACTCTCTGCGCACCTCCGCCGGCAGGGGGGCTATCCATCGTTTCAGCCTGATGACATCCCCCTGGGTCAGCATATGGAGCGCCTCCTTCTCGATCATCGCGGCGGCCTGATGATAATCGCCCGATGCCAGCATATGGCCGAGCGCGTGCTCCAGCATGCCATGTTCGGCCAGCCATGCTCCGGCGCGCCTATGCAGCTCCGGGAGCAGATCGGGGGCGGATGCCTCCAGCCGGAACCGGATCAGATCGCCGAAGAGATGATGATACCGGTACCACTGCCGCGATTCATCCAGCGGAATGATGAAGAGATTGGCGCGGCGGAGCCGTTCCAGCATCTCGGCGCCATCGCTGCGGCCGGTTACCGCGTTGCACAGCGGGGCGGAGATGCTCCGGAGCACGGAAGTCTTCAGCAGGAAATCCTGCACGTCGGACGGTTGTTTCTGGAAGACCTCCTCGGTCAGATAATCGACGATATAACTATGGCTTCCGGTGAAGGCGGTGATGAAGCTCCTGACATCCTCCCGTCCCTGAATGGCGATGGCCGCAAGCTGGAGGCTGGCGATCCACCCCTCGGTGCGTGATTCCAGCGCCTCCACATCGGCGGCCGAGAGGTTCAGCCCCATGGTACGGTTCAGAAAGAGCACCGCCTCATCGGAGGTGAACCGGAGATCGGCGGCGCGCAGTTCGTTGATCTGCCGGTTGGTGCGCAGCCGGGTAAGGGGCAGGGGAGGATCGCTCCGGCTGCTCAGCACCAGATGAAGGTTCGGCGGCAGATGTTCCAGGAGAAGGCTCATCGCCTCGTGCACCTCCGGCGAGTGGATGTGCTGATAGTCCTCCAGCAGAAGGATACATCGGGGGAGCGCAACGGCTATCTCGTTGATAAGGGAGGCTATCACCGTTCTGACAGGGGGGAGATGGGGGAGCCGCAGCGTGGTCTTCAGGGTGCCGCCGAACTCCGGCTGCACCTTCTCCAGCGCGGCAACCAGATAATTGAGGAACAGGTGGATATCGTTGTCGTCCTCATCGAGCGAGAGCCAGGAGGAGGGGAGATCGGTATGATGGAGCCAGTCGCACAGAAGCGTTGTTTTCCCGAAGCCGGCCGGAGCGGATACCAGGGTCATACGACGGTCCAGCCCGCTATTCAGCCGTTCGATAAGGCGCGTGCGCTCCACTATACCCGACTGGCATTGCGGGCGATAGAGCTTTGTGGCGATAAGCGGACTCTGCATACGGAGTGTTCTCCTCGCTCTTCGATAAGGGCCATGCACAGGAAATGGCCGATGACTGCTGGCCTCCGGAGGCATGGGAAGGGGGAACTGCCTCCATGCCGGGCCTTCATTCTATGCCGGGGATCGGTATACGTGTCGGAACGTTCGCGAGTATGGACTACGGCAGTAGCACTGCTGGACCTCGTCGAGCGTTGTTATGAGCCGGAAACGTGGGGGAGGGGTGATGCTATGGAACAACCGGGATGGATAACCTCGCCGTTCTTCCCAACATTCCTCGCATCTGGCTGTCCATCCGTAATAAGCCCCTGTAACGGGGGCCCGGCTGGAAACCGGGCGAGCACATACAGTGATGGGGAAATATAGCCAGCAGAAGAGGGGGAATCAAACGAGAAACCCCCATTTTACATTTTCATATGCCCCAGCCCGTATTCGAAGGGGATAATATCCTTTTCAGAGGGGAATCATCACGATAGCGGTTGTACTGAAGCTTCCCATCGCAGGCATTGTCTCCAGGCCGCGTGCCGGATTCCGTGTCGCGCTGCCGGGGAGTGATGGGCGCGGAGCGGATTTGCGGGGCCGCCTGTCATCCGTAGAAAAAAATGATCGGTTTGGGAACAAAAGTTCTCTGCGGCGAGTATGCATATACGAAGGGTCGAGACACCAACGCTTGACCCCCAATTCTGAAGCTGTGCAATCAGGGGTGAGTTGCGCAGCTTCTTTTTTTTGTCCGCTCCCGACCGGATACTGCTCCGGTTGGTCCCTTTTCGGGGATGTGCCCGGCCCTGGCAGAGCCGGGTTTTGCGGCGCGGAAGAATTTTACATCGTTTGGGAACAAAAGCACGAGTGGGCTGGTATACCCTTACGAACGGCCGAGACACCAACTCTCGGCCCGCAATTACGAAGCTGTGCAATCAGGGGTGAGTTGCACAGCTTCTTTTTTTTGTGCCCTGGCCTATCCTCCGCAATCTTCTGCAACGCCGCTCGCGCCCCAGTTTTCCGGGGGAACCGGGCTTCGGAACAGGGGGCGGGCCGGGGGCCTCCGGATCATCCTGAAAAAAATGATCCGTTCGGGACCAAAAGTTTCGTTGGGCGAGTATGCATATCTGAAAGGCTGAGACACCAACGCTTGGCCGATCATTACGAAGCTGTGCAATCAGGGGTGAGTTGCGCAGCTTCTTTTTTTTGCCCATACCCCGATCCCAGCTTGCCGGCTCGTTACCTGCGGTTCGGGAATGAGCAATGCTGCGTGAACCCGTCCTGCCGGAACTATCAAGGCGCCCCCATGAAATCCCCTCCTGGAACCGTTCCGCTCACGCTGAAAACCCGGTTCGCTGCCACGGTAGAAAAAAATGATCGGTTTGGGAACAAAAGTTCTCTACGGCGAGTATGCATATACGAAGGGTCGAGACACCAACGCTTGACCCCCAATTATGAAGCTGTGCAATCAGGGGTGAGTTGCGCAGCTTCTTTTTTTTTGTCCGCTCCCGACCGGATACTGCTCCGGTTGGTCCCTTTTCGGGGATGTGCCCGGCCCTGGCAGAGCCGGGTTTTGCGGCGCCGAAGAATTTTACATCGTTTGGGAACAAAAGCACGGGTGGGCTGGTATACCCTTACGAACGGCCGAGACACCAACTCTCGGCCCGCAATTACGAAGCTGTGCAATCAGGGGTGAGTTGCACAGCTTCTTTTTTTTGTGCCGGACTCATCGTTTCCGGTATGGCGCGGGGCCGGGAGAGTCTTTTCCTCTGCGGGGCAGAATGATGAGACCGCTCCGCTGTTCCCCCCGAAAGAAAAATCCCCTTTTGGGAACAAAAGTTTCGTTGGGCGAGTATGCATATCTGAACGGCTGAGACACCAACGCTCCGCCGATCATTACGAAGCTGTGCAATCAGGGGTGAGTTGCGCAGCTTCTTTTTTTTGCGTCTGATAGACGCCCGCCGCTCCGGCCGCATTCCCGCTGCACCATCCATCTTCTGTACATTATCCCAGGCTATCCTGCTGCCGGCATCCGTACTGCCGGCTCCTGGCGGCGTTGCCGTGCTTGTTCAACAATTACCGGCCGAAAAACGATGTTTGCCGACTATCTCGCACAGTGGGAGCTTACCCCGGATGGCGAGCCGATCGTGACCCATAGTAGCCGGCTCCTGCCGGTGCTGTATCGTGGCGAGCCGGCCATGCTGAAGATCGCGCTGGAGAAGGAGGAGCGCTGGGGGGCGGCTCTGATGGTCTGGTGGCAGGGAGAGGGGGCCGTGCGCGTGCTGGCGCACAGCGGCGATGCGCTGCTGATGGAACGGGCCACCGGAACCGCCTCCCTCCCCGATATGGCGCGCAACGGCCGCGATGACGAGGCCAGCCGGATCATCTGCGGGGTGGCCGCCGGATTGCACCGGCCCAGAGAGCGTCCGCTGCCGGAACTGCTGCCGCTGCCGGTCCGGTTCCGGGAGCTGGAGGAGGGGGGCGAGCGCCATGGAGGGGTGATGGCGCAGGCCGCTGCTACCGCCCGCATGCTGCTGGCCGATCCTCGCGATCAGGTGGTGCTGCATGGCGATCTCCACCATGGCAATGTTCTCGATGCCGGCGGGCGCGGCTGGCTCGCCATCGATCCGAAACGGCTGTTCGGGGAACGGGGGTTTGATTTCGCAAACATCTTCTGCAATCCCGACCGTACCACCGCCACACGTCCCGGCCGTCTCTCCCGCCAGGTGGAGGTGGTGGCTGAGTCAGCCGGCCTGGAACGGCGGCGCCTGCTGCAATGGATACTGGCCTGGGCCGGACTCTCGGCGCTCTGGTTGTTCAACGATGGGCTGCAACCCCTGCCGGACCTCCTTGTCGCCGAACAGGCCGCCGCCGAGCTGGAACGGTGATGGGATTTTCGATTTTCGATTGCAGAGAGGGGAGGGAGTAGATATAGAGGGTATCTGATAGAGCCAACCGTGCCAGATGTATCACGCAAAGCCGCGAAGAGGCAAAGAAGAGGTCTTTCTTTGCGCCTTTGCGCCTTTGCGTGGGATTCTTCCGGGAGTGCCTGCTGGGGGGCATTGGAGTATAGAGTTGTCTTTAGAGTTTCAATTGGAGAGAGGGGGGAGTGATGTAGATAGTAGCGAAGATAGGAATGGAGAGTTAGCTGTAGGAAATGGGAATTGAGATTGAATTGGTGCGGAGGTGAACCTCGCAGAGTTTGCGTTCGCTCCACTCTGGCATGATCTTTGGAAATATCTTTCCGCATACGTGTGAATCGATCTCATCGGGCCCGCCGCCGATCATCGCAGGGCGTATGCAACCCGTACGAACCTCTGCGTGGGAGCGGTATGTCCTCTATGAACCAATGCTGACCCTGTACCGATAGCTTATGAAGATGACTACCAAGCAAGCAAACCGTTTCCCGGCGCTGCTGGCAACGCTCTGCGCAACGATGCTGATGGCCGGCGGCTGTAAGGAATTACCGGTAGAGGTACCGAAAATCGATATCCCTGTTCCCAGTTTCTCCTTGAACTGCCCCGGCGTTACCGAACATGCGGCCAACGTGGATACGTTCCTGGTGATCGGACATCGCGGCGCGGCGGCCAAGGAGCCGGAGAACACCATCCCTTCCATGCAGCGTGCGCTGGATGATGGCGCCAACGCCCTGGAACTCGATTTCTGCATGACCTCCGATGGCGAAATCGTCATCTGGCACGATTGGGACCCGAACGATGCCATCGCCCTGGCGCGCGAACAGGGGGGAGAAGGGGGCGTGCTGGTAAAGCCGCGATTCCCGCCGATCGGCAGCTCCGTGCGCAAGCCGATGGATGAGATCACCTACGACCAGTTCCGCTTCAACTACTGGTACGCTACCAAGAATATGCTCACCAAGGAGCGGGTGGATGCGGAAATCCCCACGCTCCAGAAGTTCATGGACTGGGCCCACGATAAGGATGGTCTCTACTATCTGATGATCGACGTCAAGATCCCGGAGTCGAAATCGCATCTGACCGAGGCGATGATCTCCAAGATGGATTCGATCATCAGCAGCTATAACCCGAAGTTCAAGTGGGTGTATATGACCCCCCGCCGCTCGGTGTGGGATATCATCGCCCGGCTGATCGATGGCAACGGCCTCTCGTTCGATGTGGACCTGGGACCGGGAGAGATCAAGGATGAGCCCTGCGCCATCAGCTCCTCCAGCTATGCACGCCAGCGCGGCCATGGCTTTGCAACCACGATGCACCCGTTCACCTGGACGGAAACCCCCTGGACCACGCTGAAGCGCCTGCTGATGTGCGATCTGGAAACGCGCGATTATCCGGAGCCCGGAGAGCCTATCGTGGAGAAGGTGATCGCCGCTACCATCAACGATCGCGAGAAGCTGGAGTGCCTGGTGGATATGGGCATCGATGGCATCATGACCGATGATCCGGGACTGCTCCGCACCGTCGCGGTGCAGAAGGGGCGGAAAGTGCAGTAGGAGAGCGGCTCCGCTAACGAGATAACGCACAACCGGCCGTTGCTGATTTCATAGGGCAGCGGCCGGTTCTTTTTTGTCCTATCGCCGATCAGCCGGGATCGGGGAATGCAACGAGGAAGAATATCATGGAATCGGCTCCATCCTCCTGGCGTTCTTTGCGTCTCCGCGGCTTTGCGCGAACCTCTCTCTTTTCCAATTCCCTGCAAACCCTCTACAGGTACAGGTAGCCCAGGGTGATGAGGAGATGAAATCCGGGCACACGGGGGTCCGTATCATACACCTTGCTTCCGTTCAGCGTTCCCACCGTCGGCAGCAGGTTTACCGCTCTGCCCGCTTTCAGGCCGATCATATACCGGCTGTTCTCCTGTTCATCATAACCGAACATGAAATTGATTCCCGCAACCAGATTCAGCCCGAAGTTGAAGCCCTGATACGAAAGAGGAGGGAGGGCCGTGGCCGTATCGTTCAGGATATCCTCCGCCGCACGGTTGCCCGGCTCCGCCGGAGTCAATGTCACGGTGGTGGTTCCGAAGATCCCTCCTGCCGCCAGGTACACCATCAGCGAGGGGCTGTCAACGAACGGGTATCCCACGTCCATCGAACCCCGAACCGAGGTCATCCCCTGCCACCATCCTTCGCTTACCGATTCATACAGCCACGTCTGGAACCCCACGCTCCCCATCAGTCCGCTCGGGACCCGGTAGCCTGTCAGCGATGCTCCTACTCCCGCGATGGGGGAGCCATCGGCAAGCGCCGGGTAGCCTCTCGGGCCCAGGATCGCATTCAGCTCAGCCGTTTCCAGCAGGCCGATGCCCACCACGACCTCCAGCGATAGTGCGCGTCGCGGAGGAGTGCCGGTGGTGTCCTGCGCCGATAGCTGCGCCTGCGCCGCAAGCAGCCCGATGAACAGGGAGAGGAGAGAAAATCTTTTCATGGATGTTTAAATGATATTCCGCGGTGCCAGCCGCATACCCCGGCGGTCCGGCCGGCAGTTCGATGTAGACGGGATGGAACGAGGCGATTAAGCGCCGGAGAGATCGCTGCCGGGCTGAAGCGTGAAAAGGGTCCAAGATAGCAGGTTCAGCGGGCGCACGGGAGGGAGAAATCGCCCCCTCGTCCGGCCGATCTCAGGGTGATAGATCCCACATTTCTCTTCTCCGGGAAGAATAGCAATCTGGGAGAAGTTTCCCCCTTGCAGGGGATGTTATTTGGGGGCCGGAATTCATCCCCTCTCCCGCGCTACAGGTATCATTTGCGGTTTGCCGGGGAAGGGGGTTCCGCACCAGCCGTACAGAGCCTTCCGGAACAGGGAGAGATGGGAACATCGCGATAGATGCCCGTCCCTCCCGGCCGTATCCCCGGCAACCTGGGTACTCTCCCGGATTCTCTGTGCAAGGTTCCATTCCGTCCCGTGCGCCTGCTGCCACTCCGGCGCCGGGAGGGCCACCGATACGCCAACTCAGTCATCATCTCCCGCCCACGGCACTGCTGCCGGAAGGCGGACCGAGCTAGATATACCAATGCGCACTCGTCTTCTCCACTTTTCGGTCCACCACCCGCGCCTCGTTCTGGCCCTGGCATTTCTTCTGACCGGGGCCGCGATGCTCTTCATCCCCCGTATCCAGCTTCGCCTCGACGGACGTTCCCTGATCCCGGCCAATGAGCCGCTGATGGCCGGCAGCGATCGCGCCGCCGCCACCTTCGATCTGAAGGATATCGTCCTGATCTCCCTGGTCGCCAAGGGGCAGGAGGGGATGCTGACGAAAGAGGGGCTGGAGCGTATCGGGCGGGTGAGCCATGAACTGCGGGAGACCGGGGGGATCGTACCGAAGACCGTCACCAGCCTCTCCACCATGCCCCTGCTCCGGAAAAACGGCGGGATGATCGACCCTCAGCCGCCGTTCGGGGACGAGCCGGTAAGCCCGGAACGGGTGCTGGAGATACGGAAGGATGTGGCAGCGCTCGGCCTGGATAACGGCATCATCCTCTCCAAGAAAGGGGAATCGGCCGCCATCTATGGCTTTGCCGCCGCCGATGCCAACCGCGAGGATCTGCTGGAGAGCGTGCGCGCCATCGCCGGGCGGAACCAGGACGGCGCCTTCGATGTCTATATCGGCGGCAACGCGCTGGCGCAGGCCGAACTCGGCAGGTCGGTGGCGCTGGATCTCTTCCTGCTGGTCCCCTGCATGCTAGTGGCGCTGGTGCTGCTTATCACCCTTGTGTTCCGCAATATCAGCTTCGCCTTCATCTCCCTTACCGAAATCGGGCTCAGCCTGGTCTGGACCATCGGGCTGATCGGCCTGCTGGGGGAACCGGTCTTTATCACCACTCTGGCGTTGCCGGTGGTGCTGATCGCCATCGGCGTCACGGACGATATCTATGGGCTGAACCGCTATCTCGGCATACGCCGCAAGGCGCCGGCCGGGTGGAGCAACGAGGAGGCCGTGGTGGCGGCGTTCGCGTCGGTCAGCAAGCCTATCATGCTCACCGCCATGACCACCATGTCAGGGCTGGCCTCTCTATCGCTCGCCGATCTGGAGCCGCTGCGCGTCTTCGGCCTTTTCGGCGCGCTGGCTATCGGGCTTTCCACACTCTTCACCTTCACCGTTGTGCCGGCGCTGCTGGCGCTTCGCCCCCCTGCATTGCGCGAGGGGAGCGTCCGGTCCAACCGCCGGATGACCAAGATCGCCATCCGGGTGCTGGATGCGGTGGAGCGGATCGGGCCGCGCAAGGTGGTGCTGGGGGCGGCGCTCGCCGCTATCGGCGCCTTCTATCTGGCGACCAACCTCCGTATCGACGATAGCTGGGTGAACAATCTCTCCCCCGGCAGCGATGTGGCGCGGGGCGACCGGTTCATCAACCAGTATATGGCAGGTTCCACCACCGTGGAGTTCGCTCTGGAAGGTGGAAAGGATGGGGGATTTCGCGATCCGGAGCGCCTGCGCGCGCTTGCGGCGCTGGAGGAGCGGCTGAGCGCGGTGCCCCGTGTAGGCGCCGTGCAGAGCACCTATACCGATATCCTCCGCATCACCGCCACGCTCCGCGGGGTGCCGTACGATGAGTTCCGCCGCCAGGTGGTTTCCGGCCGGCAGACTCTTACCAGAGAGGATATCGAGACCGCGCTGACGATCGACGAGACGCTGGACAAGCCTCATCTGGGGGAGTATATGACCCCGGACAGCAGGACTGCGCGTATCACCACGTTCGTTCACGGCGCCGATTACGAGCGGCTCAAGCCGGTATTCAAGGTTGCCGATGATGCCGTCACCACCGCACCGGCCGATAACGCTACGGTGATCCCCTTCGGAGATGGATGGATAAGTTACCTGACGGTAAAACTGCTGGTGGAGGGGCAGATCTACTCGATAGCGTTTGCGGCGCTTGCCGATCTGCTGCTGGTGGCGCTGATGCTCCGCTCCCTGCGCGCGGCCTGCGTGGCGGTGCTGCCGGTGGTGACCGGTGTGCTGTTCACCTTTGTGACGCTGGTGATATTCGATGCCCCGCTCGGCATCGCAAGCTCCATGTTCGCCTCCATAGCGCTCGGCATCGGGGTGGATTATTCCATCCATCTGGCCGTGGAAAGCAGGGAGGCCTGCCATACCGCCCCCAATCTCCGGGTGGCGCTCCGGCGTTCCTATTCCATCACCGCCCCCTCCATCATCGTGAGCGCCTGCACCATCACCCTGGGGTTCGCCGTGCTCACCCTTTCATCGGTGGTGCCGAACAGGATGCTCGGGATGCTGGTCTGCATCAGCCTGAGCATCTGCGCGTTCATGACGCTGGTGCTGGTGCCGGGACTCTCCGATATCTTCAATATCCGCCGTTCGCTCGGCAGCCGGCTCTCGGAATTCTCGGAGGCGGCACAGGATGCGGCCGTCAAGGGGATGATGAAGTCCGCTTCCGGGGAGAAGGTGCTTGCCGAGGAAGGGGCGATGTAGAGAATCCGAGATGTTCGAGCGGTAACGGACGGGTTGATTTGCCGATCGGCGAACGTATCGGCAGCGCCGCCGGGCCGCTCACCTTCCGGTAGCGCAGTTCCGGCCGATATAGCCGGATTCTCGCGGATTTCGGGGGTAGGAGAAGAAAAATGATCGTCCACATAAAAAGATGTGCAAAACCTGCCACTCATGTCATCTTAACTAACTAGTCGTCAACAGTTCGTTGTTCCCGGAGTGTGCCGGGAGGCAGATGCAGGCAAAGGTGTGTTCGATTTCAACAGTATGGTGTCCCGGTATCTCCAGTTCGCCCACCCGGTGTGATGAAATGGAGGGGGGATGGCTCCGCCCATCACCGATAGATCGTGGCCGCCAGCAACAACATCACAGATCATGCCGGCGGAGCCGGTTTTTCCTCTCGGAACGGTATTGTCCCTATGAGCGCCGCTGGCGGCATCGATGGCGGCGGGAATGCTCTGCATGGCCCGAAAAAAAAGAGCGTTCCGGATGGAAAATATTCATCCGGAAATTCAAAAAAAATAATTGCTGCGAGCCAGGTGCAGAGGGGCGGGAAGATGGGTGCGGCAGAGCATTTCCGGCGATGTGGCGAGCCGCTCCAGGGGGTACACAAAGATGTACTCTGCTGATGGCTGGTAAGACTTTATTTTTATCAAAGATGACGATATACTTTGCAATTGGCCGCTGCCACGGCTGCAAAGCAGAGATTTTACCCGTCACCCGTTGCCCCTTTCCGTATTCGATGCGAAGGCACGCGGCAGCAATGCAAGCTGCCCTCATCGGCCCTGAATATCCCTCCGTTCAAGGCTTCCGGAGCGGCTGATATCCTGTGCGGTAATTCCGAATATTCAGGAATTCCGAAAAAATATCGATCCGTCCGCCGGGCCGATATTGTCGCGGCACGGGCCGATATCATGCCGATGCCACCGGAAAAACAGGCCGGAATATCACCTCCGGCGGATATAATCATCTCCTGCACCGCTCGCCCCGAACAGGATATCGCATGCGATATCGGATGGATGCACAAAGAAGCGCTGCCGTTGCAGGCTGCGGATGGAAAAATGTTGATAAGGGTTTCTCACCATGAGAGCATTACGTACGAAACTTTTCGGTATCTCGCTTCGCGAAGCCACATTTGAGCGGCGCGGTTTTCCCGAGTGCGACGAACGTGCCAGGCTGCGCCTCGAGAGCATCGGAACCACCTTTCTGACCGGCTATCTGGCCTCCATCGCGGCGGACACCCCGGCCGAACTGACCGCCCGCCTGGAAGAGGTGGAGCTGGAACGCCGCGGGTTCGCCTACGAGGGGGCCGGCATGGGGCTGGCCCTGATGGATATGCTCCTTCCCTGGAAGAAGGACCGGTGGCAGACCTTTGTGGAGGGGAGCGGTTCGCAGCATTATTACATGATGATCGTGGGGCTGGGCTGGGCGCTTGCCCGGATGCGCAGGAAGGTGGAGGGGGCGCTGGGGAGGCTGGACCCGCTGCATGGCTGGCTGGCGCTGGACGGCTACGGCTTCCACGAGGCATATTTCCACTGGCACCGCGTGATGATCGAGCATCAGGTGCCGGCGCGCCTGAACGGCTATGCCTGCCGTGCGTTCGACCAGGGGGTGGGACGCGCGCTCTGGTTCATCAACGGCGCCGATGTGGTCCGTGTGGCCGAAGCGATCGCCCGGTTCCCGGAAGTGCGCCGCCGCGACCTCTGGAGCGGTGTGGGGCTGGCCTGCGCCTATGCCGGGGGTGTGGCTGAGGATAAGGTTCGCATGCTGGTGGCGCTCAGCGCCGAGCATCGTCCGGCGCTGGCACAGGGAGTGGTCTTCGCCGCCGAGACGCGCCGCCGCGCCGGAAACATCGCCACGCACACCGCGCTTGCAAGCAGGATCATCTGCGAACGCACCGTCGAGGATACGGCCGATCTGGCGCTGAAGGAGCGCGAGTCGCTGCCGTTCGACTGGGAGCTTCCCGCCTACGAGATCTGGCGCGTTCGCATCCAGTCCCATTTCGGTCCGGCCGATCTCCCCCGGACGGGTTCCGGCGCCGGTTTCGAGACCATTGATTACCACGATTCAAGGAGTATTTCACATGAGTAACCGCCCCTCCTTTACTCAGCGGCATGGGCGCCGTATCGTGGCACTGGCCGCGGTAACCGGTATCTACTGGGTTGCACAGCTTCCGCAGTTGTCCGACCAGGATCTGAGCGATCTGGCCGCGCAGTACAAGTTCACCAGCCATGCGCTGCCGGAAGTGCCGGGCCACGCCCACAAGGGCATCCGCAAGGTGCATCCCAGCCTGGATAGAATCTGTGCCTGGATCTCCTCGGTGGGAGCCGCCGTTTCGATGAACGATCTGGACGGCGACGGCCTTCCGAACGACATCTGCTACGTCGATCCCCGCACCGATCTGGTGACCGTGGCGCCGGCCCCCGGAACGCCGGGACGCTATCAGCCGTTCGAACTGAATCCGGCGCCGCTGCCGTACGATTCGGTGACGATGGCCCCGATGGGATCGGTGCCGGGAGATTACAACGAGGACGGCCTCACCGATGTGATGGTCTATTACTGGGGGCGCACCCCGGTCATCTTCCTCCGCAACCCCGGTGATGCCGCTTCCCTGGTTACCGCATCCTCATCCGATACCCTTGCCGCGGCCGCCATTCCGGCGCCGGGCATGACGATAGCCGCCGAGCCGGTGACCCTTGCCCGGGCGTCGTACACGCCGGTGGAGGTGGCCCCGAAGGTGGAGCGCTGGTACACCAACTGCGCGGCCATCGCCGATCTTGACGGCGACGGCCATATCGATATCGTGCTGGGCAATTACTTTCAGGATGGTGCCGAAATCCTGAACCCGGCGGGTGTTGGAATCCAGGCGATGCAGCGCTCCATGTCGCGCGCGTTCAACGGCGGCACCAACCGGCTCCTGCTCTGGAGCGGTGCCACCGGCGGAGCCACGCCCGCGGTAACCTTCAAGGACGCCAGCAGCGCTCTGCCACCGGATGTAGCCGGAGGATGGTCGCTTGCGCTCGGCGTGGCCGATCTTGATAACGACATGCGCCCGGAGATCTATTTCGCCAACGATTTCGGTCCGGACCGCCTGCTGCACAATCGTTCCGAGCGGGGGAAGCTCAGCTTCGCACTGCTGGAGGGGACCAAGACGCTGAACACCCCGAACTCGAAGGTGCTGGGGCACGACTCGTTCAAGGGGATGGGGGTCGATTTCGCCGATGTCAACGGCGACGGGCTTCTCGACATCTACGTGAGCAATATCGCCGGGGAGTGGTCGCTGGAGGAGAGCCATTTCCTCTGGGCCAGCACCGGCGATCTGGCCTCCATGGCAGAGGGGAAGGCCCCGTATGTTGATCTGAGCGAGCCGCTCGGGCTTTCGCGCAGCAGCTGGGGATGGGATTCCCGTCTCGTCGATCTGAACAACGACGGAATGCCGGAAGCGGTGCAGGCCACCGGGTTCCTGAAGGGGACCTACAACAAGTGGCCGCAGCTGCACGAGCTGGCAACCAGCAACGACCAGCTGCTTGAAGATCCCCGCTGCTGGTTCCCGTGCCGCGCCGGAGACGATATCAGCGGCAACCTGCCGATCCCGTTCTTCGCCTATCACCCCAGCGGCCGCTACTACAACATCGCCTCGCTGATCGGCATGGACCGCCCGATGGTGAGCCGTGGCATCGCGACGGGTGATGTTGATGGCGATGGACTTCTTGATTTCGCGGTCGCCAACCAGTGGGACACCTCCTTCTTCTTCCATAACCGTTCGGAGAAGCCGGGCTCGTTCCTGGGGCTGAACCTGCTGCTGCCGCCGTCGGGAGTGGAGACCCCCGGCCTTACGGTGCAGGCGGGGCCGCCGGCCGCCGGGCTTCGCGCCCGCCATGCGGTGGGTGCCCAGGCGGTGGTCTACCTGAAGGATGGCAGGAAGCTGATAGCGCAGGTGGATGGAGGCAACGGCCACTCCGGCAAGAGGAGCCAGGATCTTCATTTCGGCCTGGCCGATCATCCGAAGAACACTCCCGTGCGCGCGGAGATCACCTGGCGCGATCCGCACGGAAGGATACATAAGCAGTCGATTCAGGTAATGCCGGGATGGCATACCGTAACGCTTGGGACGCAATCACCGGAGGTACAATCATGAACGCAAGTTTCTGGGATAGAACGAATAGACTGGCGGGGCTGCGCCGCTTTGCGGTCGCCATCACGGTACTGAACATCGCCGGGCATTTCCTGCTCGGGTTCGAGGCCTCCTGGGCCTATCCTCTGGTGGCTCTGGCAACCGCCTACAGCATGGAGATCCTTCTGGAACTGGTGGATGCGCGGCTGCACAACCGCCCGTCCCGCTTCACCGGCGGTATTCGCCAGCGTGTGGATTTCCTCCTGTCGGCCCATATCTCCGGGCTTGCCTGCTCCATGCTTCTGTACTCCAACGCCCGCCTCTGGCCGATAGCCTTTGCCGCGGCCGTGGCGATGGCCTCCAAGGCGGTGATCCGGATGAACATCAACGGCAGCGAACGGCATATCCTGAACCCGTCGAACTTCGGCATCACCGTCACGCTGGTGCTCTTCACCTGGGTGGGAGTGTCGCAGCCGTACCAGTTCACCGAGAACCTGAATCATATCGGCGACTGGATCTTCCCGGTGATTCTGATCTCGCTGGGGAGCTTCCTGAACACGAACTTCACCAAGCGCATGCCCCTGATCTTCGCATGGCTCGGCGGGTTCCTCCTGCAGGGTCTGATCCGCAGCATCGCGTTCGATCTTCCGCTGATTCCCACCTGGACCTCCGTGACCGGCGTGGCGTTCCTTCTGTTCACCTTCTACATGGTGACCGATCCGGCCACCACCCCCAGCTCCAGGCGGGGACAGATCATCTTCGGGGCGTCGGTGGCGGCCATGTACGGCCTGCTGGTGACCTTCCAGATCGTCTTCGGGCTCTTCTTCGCCCTTACCATCGTTTGCATCGGTCGCGGCGTCGCGATCGCCACGGCGGATGCCTATAGCCGGTACATGGCATCCAGGAGCGTGCGCGAAGAGTCGGTGATCCTGATCGGGGAGGAAGCATGAACGCGTCGGTAGCGATAGTCGGCATGGCGTGCCAGTACCCCGATGCGGGCTCGCCGGCCGACCTCTGGAACAATGCTCTGGCCGGCCGCAGAGCGTTCAGACGGATGCCCTCGGTCCGGATGAACCCCGATGATTATCTCTCGAACGATCGCTCCGCCCCGGACAGCACCTATGTGCTGGAGGCGGCGGTGATAGAGAACTACGAGTTCGACCGGGTGCGCTTCCGCGTGGCCGGCAAGACGTTCCGCTCGGCCGATCTGGCCCACTGGCTGGCGCTGGACGTGGCCTCGCGCGCGCTTGCCGATGCGGGCTTTCCCGATGGCGAGGGGCTGCCGAAAGAGGAAACCGGCGTGCTGCTGGGGAACACGCTTACCGGCGAGTTCTCCCGCGCCAATCTGATGCGGCTCCGCTGGCCCTATGTGCGCCGCGTACTGGAGCAGGAGCTGATCGATGCCGGCTGGACCCCGGAGGGGCGCGCGATGTTCCTGGCGCGCATGGAGGAACGCTACAAGGAGCCGTTCCCGGCGATCGGCGAGGAGAGCCTTGCCGGCGGCCTTTCCAATACCATCGCCGGGCGTATCTGCAACTACTTCGATCTGAAGGGGGGCGGATATACCGTCGATGGCGCCTGCGCCTCGTCGCTGCTGGCGGTCTCCAATGCCTGCTCGGCTCTGGCCTCGGGCGATCTGGATGTGGCCCTAGCCGGCGGCGTGGACCTGAGCCTGGACCCGTTCGAGGTGATCGGTTTCGCCAAGACCGGCGCGCTGGCCCCGGAGAAGATGCGGGTGTACGATGCCCGCTCTGCCGGGTTCTGGCCGGGAGAGGGATGCGGGTTCGTGGTGCTGATGCGCCATGAGGATGCCGTTGCCAGGGGAATGAGAATCTATGCCACCATCCGTGGCTGGGGCGTTTCCTCCGACGGCAGCGGCGGCATCACCCGCCCCGAGGTCGATGGGCAGCTCATCGCGCTGAAGCGCGCCTACAAGCGTGCCGGGTTCGGCGTGGAGTCGGTGGCGTATTTCGAGGGGCATGGAACCGGAACCAACGTGGGGGACGCCACGGAGCTTCAGACGCTCTCGCGTGCCCGCCGCGAGGCCGATCCCGCCGCCCCTCCTGCGGCCATCAGCTCGGTAAAGGCGATCATCGGCCACACCAAGGCAGCCGCCGGCGTGGCCGGGCTTATCAAGGCGGCGATGGCGCTGCACAACCAGATCATTCCCCCCACCGTGGGATGCGAGACCCCGCACGGGGTGATAGCCTCCGAACAGCCCGCTCTGCGGGTGGTTCGCCGTGGCACCATCTGGCCGGCCGATGCCGAGCTTCGCGCCGGGGTGAGCGCCATGGGATTCGGCGGTATCAACTCGCATGTCGTGCTGGAGGGGGCCCCCGGGCATCGCAGAAGAACTCTTTCCTCCTACGAGGAAACGCTCCTCCGCTCCCAGCAGGATGCTGAGCTGATCCTGCTGGGAGAACGGGGGAGATCGGAGATGATCGAGCAGGTGAACCGCCTGCTGGAAACCGTTCCGGGGATCTCCGGCTCGGAGATGACCGATCTGGCCGACCGCCTTCAGCACGATCTCTCCTCATCGAAGGTGCGCGCCGCGATTGTGGCCTCAACTCCGGCCGAGCTGGCCGCGCGGCTGCAACTGCTGGCCGGCTGGCTTCAGGAGGGGATCGACGATCGTATCGATACGGCTCGCGGGGTGTTCCTGGGATCGCGGCTCTCCGCCCCCCGTATCGGATTTCTCTTTCCGGGACAGGGCTCCCCGGCGCATCTGGATGGGGGCGTCATGCGCTCCCGGTTCGATGCGGTGCGCGCGCTCTACGACCGCGCCGCTCTTCCGGTCTCCGGCGATGGCATCTCCACCGATGTGGCGCAGCCTGCGATAGCCACGGCCTCCATGGCCGGGCTCGCGATGCTGGATCGTCTCGGTATCGTTGCCGAGGTGGGAGTCGGGCACAGCCTGGGCGAGCTTGCGGCCCTGCACTGGGGCGGAGCCTTTGATGAGGATGCGCTGCTCCGGATAGCGCGTGTGCGCGGCAGGGCCATGGCCGATCTGGGCGCTCCTACCGGTGCTATGGCTAGCATCGCCGCTCCCGCCGGCGATGTGGAGGCGCTGCTGGCGGGGGATGTGGTGATAGCGGGATTCAACTCCCCGCGCCAGACCGTGATCTCCGGCGATGCCGATGCGGTGCGCGCCGTTGTGGAGCGTGCCCGCGGTGCCGGCCTGCATGCCACGCCGCTCCCGGTCTCGCATGCGTTTCATTCGCCGCTGGTGGCCGCCGCCGCCGCCCCCCTTGCCGATGCATTGAAGGGGGAACGGCTCCTGCGCACGAATCGACCGGTGGTCTCCACCGTCACCGGCGCCCGCCTGGGGGCGGGGGATGATCTGGTGGATCTGCTCCGCAGGCAGATCACCGAACCGGTGCGGTTCATCGACGCCATTCAGAGCGCCGCGCGGAATATCGATCTCTTTATCGAAGTGGGACCGGGGGGCGTGCTCACCGGGCTTGCAGAGGGGATCGTGGATGTGCCTGCGCTCTCGCTGGATGCCGGAGGCTCCTCCATGAAGGGGCTTCTGGCCGCTGCCGGCGCCTGTTATGCGCTCGGGGCTCCGGTGTATCTGCGCGAGCTCT
This sequence comes from Candidatus Kapaibacteriota bacterium, assembly GCA_048594725.1. GTDB lineage: Bacteria > Bacteroidota > Ignavibacteria > OLB7 > OLB7 > JAFDZV01. The sequence continues at coordinate 21,670 of JBMDXA010000193.1, read as the reverse complement.
TCGCCGACCGTTTCGCCCGTCCGTTCGATCCGGCACGCCCGCGCAGGTTCTTCGAGAACCCCTGCGAGCATGCTCCGGTGATCGCTCCCGGTGTTCCGGGGGCGGTTGTTATGAACGGCAATGGAAACGGGAGCGCCATGATGAACGGCAGCGGGAGCCATCACTCCTATGCCGGCGGCCGCAACGGAATGCCACTGCCGGCTCCGGCCGCAGAGGATGCCGCCGCCGGGATTCCTGCCGAGGCCACTCCGGCGATGGCCGCGGCGGCCGGAGAGTCTCCGCTGGAGATCGTGCGGCGCCATGTGGCGGTCCGTGCCGAGCTTCCGGCCGAGGCGGTGCAGGATGATGATCGTCTCCTGAGCGATCTCCATCTCAACTCCATCACCATCAGCCAGCTCGTCGTGGAGATCGCCCGCGAGCTGAAGATCGGGGCGCCGGTGGTTCCCACCGAGTTCGCCAACGCCACCGTCAGGGAGGTGGCGACGGCTCTTGAAGCGCTGCGCGATACCGGCGCGGCGGCTCCGGCCGTCGTTGAGGCGTTTCCGGCGGGAATCGATTCCTGGGTGCGGGCGTTCGTCACCCGGATGACGGAGCTGCCGCCGCTTCCGGCCGGGCCGGCCTCGCAGGAGGGAACCTGGAAGGTGATCTCCTCTGCCGGACATCCTCTTGCCGGGGCGCTCCAGGATTCCCTGAAACTCTCCGGCCGCAACGGTGTGGCGGTCTGCCTGCCGGAACATGCCGGACAGGAGAGCGTCGATCTGCTGCTGGAAGGGGCCAAACTGGCCGGACGCAAGGGGCTCTTTCTGATGATTCAGCATAATGGCGGTGCCCCCGCATTCGCCCGTACCCTCCATCTGGAGCGGCCCACGCTGGATGTGCGTGTGATCGATATCCCGTTCGATGCCCCGGATGCCGCCTCGCGGGTGGCCGCCGAAGCTCGTGCCGCATCCGGTTATGCCGAGATCCGCTACGATGCCTATGGCGGGCGCTGGGCGCCGGTGTGGGATCTGCTCCCGCTGGGAGAGGGCCGCCAGGAGCTTCCCCTTTCGGAGGAGGACCTGCTGCTGGTAAGCGGCGGAGGCAAGGGTATCGCCGCCGAGTCGGCGCTGGCGCTTGCCCGCGAGACCGGCGCATGGCTTCTGCTGATGGGGCGTTCCGATGCCGGGCATGACCAGGAGCTCGCCGCCAATCTCCGGCGCGTGGCCGATGCGGGGGTCACCTTCCGCTACGTGCGCGCCGATGTCTCCGATGCGGCCGCGGTGGCCTCGGCCATCCGCGAAGGCCAGGAGGCGCTGGGGCGTACGGTTACCGCGTTCCTGCATGGTGCCGGCGCAAACGTTCCGCAGCTCATCGATTCGCTCGATGCCGCCGCGTTTGAAAAGACCCTGGCCCCGAAGCTCCGTGGCGCGCAGAACGTGCTGGCGGCGCTCGATCCGGACCGGCTTCGCCTGCTAGTGGCGTTCGGTTCCATCATCGGGCGGGCCGGACTTCGCGGCGAGGCCGATTACGCCGTCGCCAACGACTGGCTCTCGCGGCTGGTGGAGGAGTGGAAGGAGGCTCATCCTCATTGCCGCTGCCTGTCGATCGAATGGTCGATCTGGTCGGGTGTGGGCATGGGAGAACGGCTCGGCCGGGTGGATGCGCTTCTGCGCGAGGGAATCCAGCCGATCAGCCCGGAGATCGGGCTGGAGGTGCTCCGCAGGCTGCTGGCGCATCCGGAGGCCCCGGTCTCCATGGTGGTGGCCGGACGCTTCGGTGATATGCCCACCGCGCGGCTTGCCGAGCGGGAGCTGCCGCTGCTCCGGTTCCTGGAAAACCCCAGAGTACATTATCCGGGAGTGGAGCTTGTGGTGGATGCCACGCTCACCTCCGAGACCGATCCGTATCTGGTGGATCACACGTTCCGCTCGCAGCGGCTGTTCCCGGCCGTGATGGGGCTGGAGGCGTTCGCGCAGATCGCCGGCGCTCTGGCCGGTGCCGAGCCGTCGGCCATCCTGTTCGAGGATATACGCTTCGAGCGTCCGGTGATCGTGCCGGAAGGGGGCTCCGCAACGATACGTCTGGCGGCCCTGCGGCATGAGGACGGCTCCATCGACGTGGCTCTGCGGAGCGATGACACCGGGTTCCAGGCCGATCATTTCCGCGCCCGCTGCCGGGTGGATATCACCGCCGGCGAGGAGCCGGCCGCCGAACCGCTTGCGGCGCGGCTTCCGCTGGATGCCGACCCGGAGATGTACCGGGAAATCCTCTTCCAGCGCGGGCGGTTCCGCCGCGTGCAGGGATACCGGAAGCTGCGCGCCAGGGAGTCGGTGGCCGAGGTGCGGGTCGATTCCCCGTCCGGATGGTTCAGCCAGTATCTGCCGGCGAAGCTCCTTCTGGGAGATGCCGGCGCGCGCGATGCCGCCATCCATTCCATCCAGGGATGCATCCCGCATATGACTCTGCTGCCGGTGGCGGCCGAACGGATCATGTTCCTCCGGAAACCTCCGGCGGGGCTCGCATTCATCCATGCAAAGGAGAGATGGCATGAAGGTGCTCTCTACCTATATGACTTCGAGATCCGTGATGAAGAGGGACGCCTGTATGAACGGTGGGAGGGACTGCTGCTCCGCGCAGTGGAACGCAACCGCCATCAGGGGCCCTGGCATCCGGTCCTGCTCGGGCCGTACGCCGAGCGAAGGCTGGGGGAGCTTCTCCCCGGAGCCGGATTATCGCTTGCGATCGGTCAGACGGGCGCACTAGAACGCCCTGAGCGGACCGATAGGATGCTGCACGAGGCGCTTGGCACCGATAGCGCCATCGCCCGCCGCGTGGACGGCAAGCCGGAAACCGAAGGGGGGATGCATCTGTCGGCGGCACACGCCGGCGAGCTGACTCTGGCGGTGGCGTCATCGGCGGTTGTGGGATGCGATCTGGAGCCGGTTGCCCCGCGCTCCCCGGAGCTGTGGCGCGATCTGCTGGGCGAAGAGCGCTTCGGCCTCGCCGAGGTGATCGCAACGCAGTGCGCAGAGCGTCTCGACGTTGCGGCAACGCGGGTCTGGGCCGCCGCCGAGAGCCTGAAGAAGGGGGGAGCCATGCTCACCTCGCCTCTGGTGCTGCAAGGCTCCGCGCCGGATGGCTGGGTGGTTCTGGGAACCGCGTCGCTGGCGATAGGCACCTTTGCCGACGCAGCCGCCAGCGCGGGGGAGGAACCGCTGGTAGTGGCGGTGCTGCTCTCGCATGCCGGCGATCCCGCCGGAACCTCCGCGGCGAGCGGCGCCGAGAGTGCCGGTGATACCTCCGGCGGCGATGCGGCCAATGGCCGTGGCTCGCGGGTAGCGGCCGGGCGGGGAGTGGGCGCGGCGTCGTACGATACGGTGGCGGCAAGCCCCCGCTAGACGCCGGTTCGCGGATGATGGAGTTGACGATAGCCGGTGCCGGGGGATGATGCTTTGCCGCATCCTCCTCCGGCTGCCGCACAAGAGCCTTCCGAATGGCGCCCCCGGAGCATTCTCTCCGGCGCGCCGCAACGGCAAACCGCACTGATGAGCGATCTCCCTGAATGATTATGATCTTTTCCCTCCGCCGGATCGTGCTGCTTCTACCGTTCCTCCTTTCGGCCGCCGGATGTACTCTCGACAAGGAGGTACAGACCCCGGCGGCTGGCGCAACCGGTTCCGGGAACGCGGCCGAGAATATCGCCGCCACCCCCGCATCGCTTCCGGCCGATACCGCCCTTGCCGCCGCCGATACCGCTATGGTGCCGGCTGCCGCGGGGGGATCGGTGTCGTTCGATACCTCGGCATCGCACCGCTTCTCGGCCCCCGTCAGTTTCACGGTTGCGGCCAGGGTGATGGGGGATACGGTCTATCTGCAATCCACCGATCTCTCCGATCTGGCCGGGTTCGTCTGCGCGGTGCCGCCGGGCAGGAGCGCATCGGGAGCGTGGGGGCCGGGACGCTACGATATCGACGTGATGCGGTTCGCCCATTTCGGGCGCGCCGATTCCCCGTTCGCCTTCCAGTGGGTGCTCTATATGCCGAAGGATGAAGGGGAGCTGCTGATACGGCCGGTTGCCGGAAACAAGGGGAAGATGGAGGTGACCCTGCGCGGCCCGCTGCACTTCGATGTGCTTCTGAAAGGGGCCACCAAGCCTATCACGATGATTACGAAGTTCTATCCGGAGTTCAAGGGTATCTCCTCCGACGGCTCCCCCCAGGGGGTGAAGCTGCAACTGGCGAATGGTCCGGTGGGATTTTTCCGCGAGGAGTATATCAAGGATACCGCCACCAAGGCGATGGTGACGGTGCTGGAGACCACGTTCACGTTCGGCAGGCGCCCCACGAACTATTTCACGAAGCTGCCGGAGATCGTGACCGCATCGGTGGTGGACGCTTCGGGTGTTCCCTGGAAGGAGGGGAAGGTCGGCGGGGTGAAGCTGGAATGGAAGCCCACCGCCGATCAGCTGAAACCGATTGCGATCGCCGGATACAACATCTACCGCAGCCCAACTCCGGAGAAGCCGGGAAGCTGGAAGCTGGTGGCGAAAGTGCCTCCAGGGCAGCGGAGCGTTCAGGACAAGGGCTACGACGGAACGCGAAGAATGGCCTATATGGTCACCCACCGGACCGATTATCCGGTCGGCTTCACCTACGAGGGTATCGGCGCCCGCGCCGCCATCGTGGAGCCGGTAGGGGGAAGGGAGATAGTGGTGAATAGATAGCATCTCAGAAAACGTATCCGTAGGTGCTCTATTGATAGCAGGAGAAGGGAACGGTGAGTGCCGCCTGACCCGGTATCCCGGCCAACCGGAAATCGAAAAAAAAATCTCCTCTTAATCAATCGAAAATCCAAAATCGCAAATCGAAAATTTCCTCTCCCTGAATCGTCAATCGTAAATCGTAAATCAACAATCGAAAATCCCCCAACATGCGGTCATACGAATATCGCCACATGGTCAGTTTCGAGGAGACGAACCTTGTGGGCAATGTCTACTACGCGAACCATGTCCGCTGGCAGGGTCGCTGCCGGGAGATGTTTCTGTACGATCACGGCATCGACGTACTGAAGGATTTTGCCGAGGGGCTTGCCATCGTCACGGTGCGCGTCTCGTGCGAATATCTATCGGAACTGGTCGCCTTCGACAAGATCATCATCAGGATGAAGCTCGGCGGCATCGTCCAGAACCGGATTTCCCTCCTGTTCGAATATTACAAGGAGTCCGGTGCCGGCGAGGAGTTGATAGCAAAAGGGGAGCAGCAGGTGGCCTGCATGCGCCGTGCGGGCGAATCGCTGGAACCGACACCGATCCCGGATCAGCTCCGGGAGGCGTTGCGCCAGTACGCCGCCTGATACGCCGCCGGAGCACCGCACGCGATATATGCGGATGGTAGTGCCGGCGGAGCGCTGTTCCCGGAAAGAGAACATTTACTGGAAGGTCGATATATGCTACAGGATACACGGCTGGGCTACACCAACACCACGATACAGAGGGGCAAGGGGATGATGATATCAGAGTCGGGTTCGGATTCCACCCCTGTGCCTGGCTTCCGCCTGCCGGAGCCGGAGAACGAAACCACGCAGATGCTTCAACGCAGATCGGTTGAGCAGGTGATCCTCCAGATGCGCCAGCGCCTCGATCAACCGTTGTCGCTGAACGAGATGGCGGAGATCGCCCATCTGAGCCGGTTTCATTTCAACCGGGTCTTCAGCGGCGTTACCGGGGTATCCCCCCGGAAGTTCCTTGCGACGCTTCGCCTGGAACATGCAAAGCGGCTTCTGCTCACCACCGATTCCAGCATCACCGAGGTCTGTTACGAGACCGGCTACAGCAGCCTTGGCACCTTCACCAGCCATTTCACCGATCTGGTAGGGGTGCCCCCCAGGCGCTGGCGCCAGCTTCGCGAGGATATGAAGGTGTCGATGGAGGAGATCGCCTCGCTGGTGGAGGCCGCACGCGCACGCGCGGTTCAGGCCGGAGGCAATACGGTCTCCGGAACCATCACCACCCCGGAGGAGTTTCAGCAGGGGCTGATCTTCATGGGGCTGTTCAAATCGAACGTGCCGCAGTCGTACCCCTGCTCCGGCGATATGGCGCTCGGCGCCGGACCGTACAACATCATTGGCGTGCCCGACGGCACCTACTACATGCTGGCGGTGGCGATCGACTGGCCCCTGGCACCGCTCGATTTCTTCATCCCCGACAGGATGCTCCGCGGACGCTGCGGTCCCATCACCGTTGCCGATGGCGAGGTGACCGGCGAAACCACGCTGGCGCTTCGCGAGCCCTATCTGACCGATCCTCCCATCCTGATAGCGCTCCCGTATCTGTTCGTGGAGTATCTGAAGGTCAGCGAGGGGGCGAAAGCCTGATACCACACTACTGCAAGCCGGTCTCTACCGGCTCTGACGGCGCAGGGGAACAGATTCCCTTGCGCCTTTTTTTTTGTCGCTGCCCCTGCTACCCATTACCACCCATTGCCAGCCACTGGAAAATACCGGCCAGAAATTCAATTCCGGAAAAAGCGCTTCCCCCCAGAAAAGAAGCGCAAGGGAGGAGAAGTTTCCCGTTCCGGATTTGAATATCCTTGTACGATCCTCTCCCCCCCAATCTCTTTCGTCAATCTTTTCGATACGCCGAAAACCATATATCCATTGCGCCGCGGATAATCCGATGTGCGCATCTCATGCCTTTATCCCAGTTATTCAAGGGAGTACAATGAATTTCACGAAGAAGCTTCTCGTTGCCGCCGGCTTCATTGCCGTTGGTCTGGCCGCAGGACAGAATACCTCGTTTGCACAGCCGTGCGATCCGCTGAACCCGCCGCCGGGCCAGCCCTATACCTGCATCATCGTGGACGGGCAGAAGGTGATCGTGGATGCCTACGGCAACCCCACCGCCGGACAGAGCCAGGGTGACGCGCAGTTCCTCGCACGCGAGAGCTCGCAGGTTCCGTGCGGCACATATCCGGTTCCGCAGACCTTCAACGTCAGCGTGAAGACCGATCTCGGCATCGTTACCACCAAGCTGGACCCCACCCGCAGCTCCCCCACGGCTTCGATCGTCGCCAACCAGGCGGACAAGGCCCTGCCGGCCACCGCAACCATCAGCGTCTATCTGGAGGCCACCATCTCCACCAAGCCGAACGATCTGTATCGCAGCGAGAGGCTGGTTACGCTCGTCAATCGCAATACCACCTCCTTCCCGTTCGTAAATCAGGTCTTCGAGCTGACCGAGCGCGTCCGGTTCGTCAATGTGAAGAATCCGAAGGATTATTTCACTCTGTCGGATACCAAGGTTGTTCTCTCGACCAAGAAGTAATCATCTCCCGCAGCGGAGAACCGATTATTCCGTTCCGGCCGGGCGTTGCATGCAGCAGCCCCGGCCGGTTTCCGTTACGGCAGCAGCCGCGCGTGATCCGGCATGCAGGGCAGCGATGACGATGACATACGAGGCGATTCCGTTTGCGGTGATGGACTTTTTTCGCCGTGCCGGAAGAGCCGCAGCAGCAGGTGAGATGGCTCCGGGCGGGGGAGATCAGGGCAATTCCGGAGTTCTCCGGGAAATAATGGGATACTAGATCCGTTCGCGCGGTGATAATGGCAAGGTAGAAGAAGTTTTCGCCCGGCTGTTTCCCTACTCTTGCACGATCAATCCTATGCAGTTCGCATCCCCGGGATGCGGGTGCAGGTATTCTACAAGTTCAATCCCAAACTTTCCCCAAGGGAGCACCATGACTCTTGCGAAGAAGCTTCTCGTTGCCGCCGGCTTCGTCGTCGCCGGTCTGGCCGCAGGCCAGAACACCTCGTACGCACAGCCGTGCGATCCGCTGAACCCCCCGGTGGGCCAGCCTTACACCTGCATTATCGTTGATGGGCAGAAGGTGATCGTGGACGCCTACGGCAACCCGACCGCCGGACAGAGCGAGGGCGATGCCCAGTTCATCACCAACAAGGGGGGCCAGGTTCCGTGCCAGACCACCCAGACCCCGCAGACCTTCAACGTGAGCGTGACCACCTCGTTCGGCACGGTCACCACCCAGCTCGATCCCAGCCGCCCGTCGCCGGTTTCCACGATCGTGGCAAACCAGGCGGCACAGGCGCTTCCGGCCACCGGCAAGATCGGCGTCTACCTGACCGCCACCAATTCCAGCCGCCCCGGCGTCACCTACAAGAGCGAGGGTCTGGTCACCTTTACCAACACGAATGTGCGCAGCTTCCCGTTCAACGGCGAGCCGTTCGTCCTCTCCGGCCGTGTGAAGTTCATCAACGAGCGTGATCCGCGCGACTTCTTCACCCTCTCGGAGACCAGGGTAGTTCTGACGAGCCGCAAGGGGAACTGATCGTTCCTCCGGTAATTTCATGGCAGATATTCTGCTTCGGTCCGGCCGGTCATCGCAAGGTGCCCGGCCGGTGCTGTTTTTATTCGCGATGGAATGTCAGAGGAGATTTTCTCTAAGCTCCATCCCCGCCCCGCGTACCGCAGAAGAACCGGCCGCTCCCCCGGAGCTTCCAGCCAGGCAGGGCTTCAGTTACTACGAAAGGATGCCCCTGACAAGTGCCATCAGGGCCGGCACTACTCTATCGTCGGCACAGGGCGAAGGGCTGGGCGCCCGGTGAGCTGGTCCGGATGAACCCCATTCCCGGCCCCTGGACTCCCCGCATCCTCCGGCCCCGCAATTGAGCAATCGGGGAGAAGTTTCCGCTTCCGGCAACCCTTATCCTTGTAGGATTGAGATCCGGCTCGTGTACAGAATCCATCCATCCTGCCATACGGGCATTAATCATTCCGAATATTTCATGAACTGCGGTGCAGTTCTTTTACCCAATTCCTGTTTTCCGAAGGGAGTATCATGAATCTGAAGAAATTCATCCTCGCCGGTGGTCTGGCGTTCGCAGGTCTCGTTGCTACCCAGAGCGTCTCGCTTGCACAGCCGTGCGATCCGCTGAACCCGCCGCCGGGCCAGCCCTACACCTGCATCATCGTGGACGGGCAGAAGGTGATTGTGGATGCCTACGGCAACCCCACCGCCGGTCAGAGCGAGGGGGATGCGCAGTTCGTCACCAACAAGGGCGGTGAAGTTCCCTGCCAGACCAACCAGACTCCGCAGAGCTTCAACGTGAGCGTGAAGACCGATCTCGGCATCATCACCACCCAGCTCGATCCCACGCGCCAGTCGCCGCTGACCACGATCGTCGCCAACCAGGCGGACAAGGCTCTGCCGGCCACCGGCACCATCAGCGTCTACCTGACCGCCACCAATTCCAGCAAGCCGGGCTCGCTGTATCGCAGCAAGGAACTGGTGACCTTCGTCAACAAGCGCGTGCAGTCCTTCCCGTTCAAGGAGGAAACCTTCTCCCTGACCAGCAAGGTCACGTTCGTCAACGAAAAGGACTCGAAGGATTATTTCACTCTTGCCGAGACCAAGGTTGTACTGACCAGCAAGCGGTAGTTCACAGAGTATTTTTTCTTTCCGGCATATAATTCCGGAATACGTTGTACCGGCCGGGCATCGCACGATGTCCGGCCGGGCCCGTATAGGCCCATCTCCGGAGGAATATCGGGACTCTCGCATCCGGAGAGGCAATTACGCAATCGGGGAGAAGTTCGGGCTCGGTTCATACTCTATACTTGTACTGGTAAACGACATCATATCCCGGTCATCCCGCATCAGTTATGTATTCCGAATAATCCATGAACTGCGGTGCAGTTCTTTTATTCAGTTCCTATTTCCCAAGGACGTACCATGAATCTGAAGAAATTCATCCTCGCCGGTGGTCTGGCGTTCGCAGGTCTCGTTGCCACCCAGAGTGTGTCGCTTGCACAGCCGTGCGATCCGCTGAACCCGCCGCCGGGCGAGCCGTATACCTGCGTCATCGTGGACGGGCAGAAGGTGATCGTGGATGCCTACGGCAACCCCACCGCCGGACAGAGCGAGGGCGATGCCCAGTTCATCACCAACAAGGGTGGCGAAGTTCCATGCCAGACCAACCAGACCCCGCAGAGCTTCAACGTGAGCGTGAAGACCGATCTCGGCGTCATCAAGGCCCAGCTCGATCCGGAGCGCCAGTCGCCGCTGGCGACCATCGTTGCAAACCAGGACAAGGAGGCGCTTCCGGCCACCGCTACCATCAGCGTCTATCTGATCGCCGAGAACTCCAGCAAGCCGGGCGAGATCTATCGCAGCGAAGGGCTGGTCACGTTCGTGAACCGCGAGGTGCGGAGCTTCCCGTTCAAGGAGGAGCACTTCGGGCTGACCGAGAAGGTCACGTTCGTCAATGAGAAGGACCCGAAGGATTATTTCACGCTGGCCGAGACCAAGGTGGTGCTGACCAGCCAGAAGGGGAAATAGAAGTACGGGGATTTCCTCCGCGAAATTCCACCAGTCTCATATTCTCGCAGAGCCGGGTATCGAAGGATGCCCGGCTTTTTTTACGAGTAGTAATCATATTCCGGGCGGATGTGGGAACGATTTATATAGGCACGCAAAAGTGTTCAGAGATTTTAATTGCACCGCAGGATCGTGGTTATCATGCTAGAGCGGACCTCAATCGAGTGTATTTCTTGTGTCTGTAGCAGGCAACCCAGCTCTTATTCTCTTTGGAAGCTCCGGAGGAGAGGCCCATTCTTCTGCCGGTGATACGGGGAAACCCAACTGAAATCCGCTTTAAGCCATGGACCAGGGGGCTCATATGTTTCCTATTTCGGCAAGATGGAAGAAGTTTTCGGCGGGATGATATCGTAGTATTGCCCCATGGTTCCATGACGGCGCATACGCGGAGCGGGATACCGCGGTTCTCCGCATTATCTCCGCTCCTCCAGTCGATCCGGGATTGAAGGTATGCCGGCTTCGGGAAGGATATTCCCGAGGCGTACCCATGGAGCGGCGCGAGGGCATATCCTGCTCTCGATCGAGACCAGCCACATCAACAGGTTCCCCCGCAGGTGTTGAGTGCGGCCATTGTGATTTGTGACTCCGGTGATGCCGGCTGCCCTCGTGTGAACGGCCGCCGGCACTGCTGCACTCGTGAAAGGGACGGCGGATGATGCCGTCCGGACGATGATCTCCGGTCTGCCGGTATTCCGGCCCTCTACCATTCGGGGCGGCGGGGGGCCAGGTGCCGGCGCCAGAGATGGCATGGATATCGGCCACCGCGCGCGAGGTGGCCGGTCCTGTGCTGCGCGGAGTTCATGCCTGCTGCTGCATCGTTCCCTGCCGGGGACGGGCGCCCCCGTCATGGCCCTATGTTCCGGCCTATGGCCTTTCACGCTCTTGTGCTCCCGTTCTCCGCGTTCGATAATCCCGCTGCCGGTCTTTCCCTGTGACCGGATCTCCCTCAGAGCCTGGCGCACGTCGCGAACGTGGCCGGGCCTGCGGGCTATGGGCCGGAAAAAAAATCACCGCCGATGTGCAAATCCGGGCTCTGGTATCATCTTACCAGATAGCATATCTCCGCTCCACCGTATCGCCGCTCACCTATAGTTGAACGTGTGATGGGAGAGATGACATCGCGCCGGCACCAGAAACTGGTGATCGCCCTTGAAAAGAGCGAAAATTCACGGTTTTTCCGGAAGAGCGAATGCGGAGGGGGGAGAGTGCAAACGGCGATTTCGATAACGATGGGTGACTGGTCTCTTCCATCCCGTTCCGATATCGGGAACGGGGGGGATGCAGTAAACGCGGCCCTCTACCAATACCATGAACAACAGCGAAAAGCTTTCCACGAAGAACCGCCTGCTCCCGTTCGGCGTGCTGCTGCTGGCGATCGGCCTGTGGTGGCTGATATCGGTGGCGGGATTTTTTCCGGAGTCCCTGCTCCCCACGCCCCTTGCGGCGATACGGGGATTTGCCGAGGAGATCACCAACGGGCGTATGCTGAACGACCTGATCGCATCGCTGTTCCGGGTGGCCTCCGGCTTTGCTCTGGCGGTGGGCCTGGGCATTCCGCTCGGGTTGCTGCTGGGGCAGAACCAGGCAACGCGCGCCGCGCTTCTGCCGGGGGTGAATTTCTTCCGGAGTCTTTCGCCGCTGGCCTGGATTCCTTTTGCCATCCTCTGGTTCGGCATCGGCGATGCCCCCGCCATCTTCCTGATCTTCATGGCCTCCTTTTTCCCGATCGTCCTGGCAACGGTTGCCGCGGTGGCGAATATCCCGGCGGTCTATTTCCGGGTAGCGCGCGATTACGGGATCAAGGGAGGGGAGATGCTGATGAGCGTGACGCTGCCGGCGATAGCCCCGCAGGTGATAACCACGCTTCGGGTGACCGCCGGGCTGGCATGGCTGGTGGTGGTGGCCGCCGAGATGATAGCGGGACGCGACGGGCTCGGTTTTGCCATCTGGGATGCCCGCAACGGGCTGCGGATGGACCTTCTTATCACGGGAATGATCGTCATCGGGTCGATCGGGGTTATCCTCGACCGGGTTCTGGTGCGGCTTACACGAATACCAAGCGTGCGGTGGGGATATGAACGATAGCAAAGTGCTCCGCCTGAAAGGCGTCTCCCATGCCTATGGGCCGGTGAGGGTCATCGAGGATATCTCGATGGCGATCTTCCCCGGAGAATTTGTGGCGCTGGTGGGTCCGTCCGGCTGCGGCAAGACCACCATCCTGAACCTGCTCTCCGGATTTATGGCACCGGCGGCGGGAAGCCTGTCGTACGGCGGCATGGCCCGGATGGTCTACCAGCAGGATGGCCTTTTCCCCTGGCTGACGGTGGGGGAGAATATCGGGCTCGGGCTGCGCCATCTCTCCAATGCCAGGGAACGCGCCGGACGCCTCACGGAGATGATCCGGCTGATACGCCTGGAGGGGTTCGAGGATCATTATCCCCATCAGCTCTCCGGCGGCATGCGCCAGCGTGTGGAGCTTGCCCGGGCGCTGGCCGGCGATACCGACCTTCTTCTGATGGACGAGCCGTTCAGCGCGCTCGACTACCTGACGCGCCTTCGGATGCGGCGGGAGCTTGCGCTGATGCTGGAGGAGCAGCCCCGCACCGTGGTGCTGGTCACCCATGATATCGAGGAGGCCGCCCAGCTTGCCGACCGGGTCTTCGTCCTCTCGGAACGCCCCGCCAGAATCCGCTGCGAGATCCGGATCGATCTCGCCCGCCCGCGCGACCTGACCCATCCGGACGTGGTGGAGGCCATCCACCGCATGCTCGCCGAGCTTGGGATCGAAGGAGATCAGGAGAGAGAGGAAAGTCTGGGAGTCCGTGGGGCGAGCAGCCTGGGAGTGTAGGGATTTTCGATTTGCGAGTTTGGATTTTCGATAGGGGGAGGGGAGAGGGGATTATCGATTTGCGATTTTGGATTTTCGATTTGGGAGAGGATGTCCAGGGGGAGTCGGGGAGGGAAAATTATTCGAATCCATCCTCTTCTGAGAGTTTATCTCTTCTGGTTGTCTCCTGTTCGCGCGCAGTTGCACCCCGTGCGCCGTGTTGCGGGGGAATAAAAACCCGCGGCAACGCGGGCTGGGAATGTTCGATTGATGAAAAATTCCCTGTCCGGTAGTCAGTGGTCCGTCGCCGTTCGAACCGGCGCTCATGGCTGGCCTGCGATTCAGGAACAACGACCACGGACTACCGAGGGCCGCCGAAGGGGGCGTACCGACCAGGCGTACTGACTACGGAGCCTCTTCCTGCTACTATCTACAGCCGCCGCAGGCGGCATCCTGAGAACTACGACCTATCGCTCTACATCCCCATGTCGAAAATACGTTTAGCGCTCACCCGATGGGTGGTGGGATACATACTGGCGGTGGCGGTTCTCGCCCTGCTGCGGTTCAAGCCGTGGTATCAGGCCGATGCGCATCCGCGGCCGGAACTGTCGGTGGGATTTCTCCCGGTGACCTGCCATCTCACCTGCCCGGTGACCGACTTCGCCACCAAGACGAGCGGCACCACCAGGTTCAACTCGCAGCGCTTCACCGATTTCCCCACCGTGGTGGAGGCGCTGAAAGGGGGCCGCCTGAGCGCCTCGTTCATGATAGCGCCGCTGGCGATGAAGATGCGCGAGCAGGGGGTGCCGGTCAAGATCGTCTATCTGGGCCACCGCGACGGCTCCACCGTCATTGTCCGCAAGGAGCTTCCCGCCACCAGCCTGCGTGATCTTCGCGGGAAGATCTTCGCCATCCCCAGCATCTACAGCAACCAGCATCTGGTGATCCGGAAGCTGATGGAGGAACAGGGGGTGGATTCCGCCGAGATCAAGTTCGTGCAGATGGCCCCCCCGGATATGCCGGCCGCGCTTACCGCCGGAGCTATCGATGCGTATTTCGTGGGAGAGCCCCATGCCGCCAAGGCGGAACTGGAGGGCTCCGGCCGCGTGCTGTATCATGCCAAGGATATCTGGCCGCATTTCATCTCCTGCGTCCTGGTGGTCACCGAGAAGCTGATAGACGAGCAGCCCGAGGTTGTGGCCGATCTGGTGCGGGGAATCGCCGAGAGCGGGGAATGGGCCGAGCAGCATCGCCTGGAGGCCGCAAAGGTGGCCGCCCCCTATTTCCGCCAGGATGAGAAGGTGGTGCGCTACGTGCTCACCCAGCCGAAGGACCGCGTAAGCTACCGCATGCTGGCGCCGAGCGATGAGGAGATGCAGAAGATCGGTGATATGGCGGTGAAGATCGGCCTGCTGAAGAAGAAGGTGGATGTCACATCCCTGATCGATCGCCGTTTCATCCCGAAGGATATCAAGCCCGCCGATATCGACCCCTCCCAGAGCGATACCGTTGTGGCGGCGAAATAAGGGCCTGCCGGAACTTTCATAAGAGTCATTCGATGTGGCGCGGCATGATGATATGCCGCGCCACCGTCGTTGATAAACCCTGCTCTCGCCGATCACATCATCGCATTGCGTCCGGCTGGGGATTATGCGAAAGACGCTCGTTGTCCTGGTGGCAGGGCGAGATATCATCGGTGCACTGCTTGCCGGTGGGGCTCTGCGCATTATCGCATGAGCCGTACATGGCACGTGAGTACAGCGAGATTACCTTGACGCCATTGATGCACTCGATCATATAACTCGACTGGCACGTCGACTCGCCGCATCCATGAAACGAGCCATCGGCATCGTAATACCAGCAAAGCGGTGCCAGCACACCATACGATTTCGGGAGGGGCGACAAGGGATTGCACGGAGGGGTGCTCTCGCTGGCAAGCCTCTTTTCGATCTCTTCCACCGCTCCCGGGGTCACCGATGTTGAGGTGCAGGAGCCAAGCGGGCGAATCGAGATGATACGGGCGCCGGTGTATCGTTGCTGCACATAATCGAAATATCTACAGTAGCAGACGTCGAAATTGCAGTAATAACCGTATTCGGGGATATACACTCCGGGCATGTACTGGCAGGTATCGGTATATCCGGGAGGGCAGGGCTGTGCCTGTGCCGCGATGCCCCCGATGATCCCCAACGCAAGGATCATGATGACCATTTTCAGAGCTTTCATGGTGATTTCCTGATTGGTGCTTGGTTGTTCTTTATGTGGCGGTACCAGTTCCGGTGCGTGATAAGATCCGGGCGCATGCTTCCCGTTCTCCATCCTCTTCGGATCTGCCGCCGATTCCATCGTGATGGGCATTGGAGTGCCGGCCGATCCGGTGGCGCCGGCAGTCGATCCGCCGGCACGCTGCTCATCACATCGCCAAGATATCCGATGCCGTGAACGGAAGCATTACGGGTTGATTACGGTGGTACGGAAGTCGGTGAAATCGGTTAAATACAGGGGGCGGATGAGGAACATCGTGCGTTGAATTATCTCTGATAACTCTATCCTCCGGTGATGCCCAGTAGGGGCTCCCGGAAGAACCCTACGGGAAGGCGCGAAGGCGCAAAGAAAAATATCTTTCTTTGCGCCTTCGCGTGATGTATCTGGCATGGCTGGGGATATCAGGTATATAATCGCCTTATCTCTTATCTGGCCGCCAGAAATACTGTTAGATGTGTTCCCTTCTCCAGTCCGAGTTTTTTTCTGATCTGGTAGCGATGATCTTCGATGCTTCGGATCGACAGAGCCAGAAGCCCGGCGATTTCCCTGTTCGGGATGTTCATCCGCAGCAGCGAGCATACTTTCAGTTCCGTCGGCGTCAGCGATGGAAACTCTTTTGCGAGATTATGGATGAATTCTTCGTGTGATGAGCCGATATTCTGCATCACTGTCCCGGCTCCGGCCGAGCCGCCAGCGGCTCCCAGTCTGCCGATGAAATCGGTGAGCGCTGAGGCGATCCGTTCCGGGGGGAGAGAGGCGATCTCCTGGAGATTTCCTTTTACCATCGCCAGCAATGCATTCTGTTCCCCGGCTTGCAGCGAGAGCGCCGTCAGCTCACGCGTGATATTCCTGGTTTGCAGCTCCAGCGCATCGCTCTTCAGCCGGAGCACCTCCTTCTCCGCCTCGGCACGTTCCAGTCTGTAGCGTGATTGCAGCCACTCCACCATGCGATGATATCGCTCGGCATCGGAGCGGTGTTTGAGCTGCATCAGTGCTCTGTGGTGCCGAAGCGCGCTTGCATGATCCCCGAAATGCTCGTGCAGCACGGTGAGCGATTCGTGGCATTCAAGAGCAACCGCATGAAGCTGCAAGTTCTCCGCATCGGCCAGAGCGCTGTGCAGATGCAGCAGCGCTGCATCCCGGTCGTTCATGTGCATGTGCGAAAGCCCGATGAAGAGCGATGCACGGGTACGGAGCGCCAGATGGTTCGCTTCGGCTGCCCGCGCCAGCCCCCGGGTGAAATACCGGAGCGCGGACTGATGGCGCGATGCCTTCCCATGCGCCATTCCCAGTCCGATAAGCGCATTGGCCTCGCGTGCTCCGAACCCGTGATTGCGGGCGATAGCCAGGGAACGTTGCAGATACCAGAGGCTCCGCTTGGCCTCTCCGCGATGAGCGTGCAGGCCGGCGATGCTGATCATGATAGAGCTTTCCAGCATCCTATCCCCCGATTGGCGCACCGCATCGAGACCCCTGGTGAAATAGCTCATTGCGGTCTCCGGGTTGCGCAGGTGCACGTGATACAGTGTGCCGAGGCTGCCGAGGATCTGCCCGGCCTGATCTGGTTCGCCCAGTTCATTCCAGAGCGCCAGGCCGCGCTGAAGATATTCGAGCGCCATCAAGGATACTCCAAGATGGATATAGATCTCCCCGATCATGCCGCAGGCGCGGGCGATAAGGCGTGTCATCCCCAGCCGTTCCAGCTCCTCCAGCTCCGGCATGACATATTCCAGCGTCTTCCAGAACTCCCCCTGCGATTGGTGGATGCTGGCGATACGAAACCGGCACTCGGACTCCAGCATCTGATTGCCGCTCTGCCGGCTCAGCATGCGGGCCTCTTCGGCATCGGCCAGGGCGGCGGCGGTGTCCCCCCGGTACTGGTGGCAGTGGGCCGAGAGGAGAAGTGCCGATATGATGTTCCCGACGTCGTTGCTGCGCCGTGCCTGTTTCAATGCCAGCCGGGCGATGCGCAGCCCACCTCTGGGATCTTTTCGCGGGACCATCGTGGCGAGCGCCTCACGCAGTGCTCGTATACTATCGGTTTCTCGTTCGGGCCGCATCGTTGTGCGGGAGGATGCTGTTCTGCTCATGATCCTATCGCTATGGTACAATTGGAATGGCGCTCTGCTCCGGCAGGGATGTGTGCCATGGCGATTATAACCAGCCGGGATGAGGAATTCCATGCTATTCTCCGCTCCATCGGGGTTCCGTGCCGCTCACTCACGGCGTCCGCTGCTCCAGTGATTCCGAAAAAAAAATATGCAGTACATCGTCCGAGGTGGTATCCGGAAGGGGAGGGTGGGGAATGGAAGGATGGGGATGCATGCCATTCAGCAACCGATGCCGGATGCCATGGTGGGTACCGAATTTTCTCAGACAAAAGGAGCGGCCGGACCCTTGCCGCTCCTTTCACTGTTATGCGATGCCAGCCCCTCAGCAGGGGAGGCAGTGCCCGTACTCGGCACTCCAGCGGCAGTCGCTCACCTTGCAGATCACCAGACAGCAATCCGGGCCGAGGTATACCCGGATGCAGTCGCCGATCGTCTGCGGCAGATACTGCTCCGCGCCGCATGCGTCCCGCACCTTCAGCCGGAATGCTACGCAGCCGGGGATGCTCTCGGAGCTTCCCCCCGGCGGAATGATGAACGTCCGCTCTCCGGCTGCCACCACAAGCGTAACCCGGAACGAGCAATTGGTATTGTTGGCGATGCCGAATCCGCAGCATTCGCTCTGTGCCCGGAGCTTCGGCGCATGGAATACTGCTGCCAGGGCGATCAGCGCCAGGGCCGGCATGAGAGACCTGCATGATTGTACCTGCATCATGGTCTGTTCCTGATAGTGAAGAGGAAGAAAGGATGGCTGTGGGGGGGCAGGGGGGCTATGCGGGGAGGTGGTGCACATCAACAAGAGGAAGGAGCCCCCTGAAACTGGACAGCTTTTCTTCGCTATCATGCAACGCGGGGAGCGCGCGTCTCCGCGGGAACCGTCCGGTACGTCCCATCCGTCTCAGGAGGTAACCGGGGGCGATCTCATCTTCGCCGCCATTCCGGTATTGGTTATTTTTCCCCGCCTCTGCCATCGGCTCCGGTGAACGGAACTGCCGAACGATCTCTCAGCGAATCTCCAATCGCTCTCTATGCCGAGCCTGACCGAACATTCAGCTTCCTCCGATACCGATCTGCAGCCCGGATCGCGGATCGGCCGTGCCTGGGAGGACCGCGCGCGCGATCCCATCGCCGCCTGCACGCTCGGCCGGGAACTGCTGGCCGGGGCGCGGCAGAGAGGGGATGCCCCTGGCACCGCAGGAGCGCTCCGCCTGCTGGCGTGGGGGGAGACCATCCAGGGGGCATTCAAGGAGGCCGAAGCCTGCGCCGCCGAATCGCTGGAGATAGCGCGCGCCCTTGCCGACAGGGATGGCGAGGCTCTTTCGCTGGCGCTGCTCGGCAATGTGATGCATCGCGGCGGCGACGCCCGCCGGGCACAGGAACCCTACCAGGAGGCGCGGCGGATAGCCGGGGAGATCGGCGCGCGCGGTACCGAGGCGATGGCAATGAACGGCCTTGCCAGGGTGTTCGATGAGATGGGAGAATACGCCACGGCGATGGGGCTGTACCGCGAGGCGCTGGCGATTGCCGTGGATGCCGGGGCCGGGGATGAGGCGGCGGGGGCATGGCTGGGTATCGGCAATGCGTATGAAGGAGTGGCCGATTATCACGAGGCGCTGGCCGCCTACCGCAACGCGCTCGCCATCGCCGAGAAGATCGGGCACCTGCAGTTTCAGGCCTATGCCACCGGCAATATCGGGATGACCTATGAGCGGATCGGCGATATCGCCACGGCGCTCTCCTACGAGCTTCGCGGGCTCGATCTTCAGGAGAATATGGGGGATCGCTGGGGAGCCGGCATCTCCCTCAACAACATCGGCATCATCTACCAGGGGCTGGGCAATTACGCCCGGGCACTCGAATATCTGTTCCGGGCGCTGGAGTACGCCGAGAGGATCGGCGACCGGGTGGGGCAGATGGCGGCGCTCCATAATATCGGCCACCTCTATGAATCGCTCGGCGATGCCAAGCCGGTGTTCGACCAGTACCAGCGCATACTCGCGATAGCACGGGATGTCGGCGACCGACGGGGGGAGGCGTTTGCGCTGGGCGATATCGGGCGGGTACATGCCCGGCTGGGGGAGAACCGCCAGGCGCTGCTCCATTTTCTTCGCGCGCTCCGCCTGCATCAGGAGATCAACGACCGTTTCGGCGAGCGGGCCACCCTGGAGGCGATCGCCTCGGTCTATATGGCGGAGAAGTCGTTCGACCGCGCCCTCTCCTATGCCGCCGACAGCTACCGTATCGCCGAGACCACCGGCGACCGCCGCGGGATGATCTCGGCGGCGGTGGCGCTCGGGACCATCCATAGCCGCCGTGGCGCCCATCAGGAGGGAGTGGAACTGCTGGAGCGGGCCCTGCGCATGACCCGGGATGGGGGCTATGTGAACGATATGATGCGGGTAACCCGGGCGCTCGCCGAGGCCTGCCAGCTCTCCGGCGATGCCGTACGCGGCCGCAAGTATCATCGTCTCTACCAGGATTCCGTGCACCGCGTCTTCAATCGCGAGGAGACGCTTCGCACGCGCCAGCTGATCGCCGGGTTCGAACGGCGGCAGATGCGCGACAAGGCGGAGCTGATGGGTCTTCTGCCGGAGGATCTCGATATCCTCTTCGAACTGGAGGAATCAACCGGCGGGGAGCAGGGAGGAGAGGATGCTGCCGGCGCTGCCGAACGCCGCGGGAACGTTCCGGATGCCGCCCCGGTGGTGGCGGTTTCCACTTTCGGCGAGCTTCGGGTGGTTGTCGATGGCCGGGCGCTCCGCACCGCCGACTGGGGACGGAAGAAGGCGCGCGATCTGTTCAAGTTCCTGCTGATCCATCATCGCCGCACCGTCACGCTGGACGAGATCATCGAAAAGCTCTGGGACGGGGCCGCCGACCGCAATACCGAGCTGCTGGTGATGAATGCCGTCTCCCGTATCCGCCGCGCGCTTGAGCCGGGGCGGGGCCCGCGCGACCGCAACTCGATGCTTTCGAGCGTGGAGCGGACCTACCGCTTGGATCTGGGCGATGGCGCCGATATAGATTTCATGCAGTTCAAGGAGCTGATAATCCTGGCGCGCCGCGCCTCCGCCGCCGGGGAGCGCCTGGGATATTACCAGGAGGCCGCGGCGCTCTTCACCGATGATTTCCTGAAAGAGGATTACGATCAGGAGTGGACCATCTCCGAGCGGGAACTGCTGAAGGATGCGTTCATCGAGGCGCTGGAATATATCGCCGGCGAACGCCTCCGCGCCGGGAGCTACGAGGAGGCCGGCGAAACCGCACGGCGCATCATCTCCTTCGATGCCACCGGCGAGCGCGGCTACGAGGTGCTCCTGGAATCGCTTCTGGCGCGCGGCCGCTCCGCCGAAGCCCTCCAGGCCTACGAGGAATGCCGCGCCACCTTCCTGGGCGATCTCGGCGTGGAACCCCCGAAATCGATACGGGAGATAGTAGAGAGGAGATAGCGGATGGGGGTGCGAGAGGTGCGGATGGCAGGCAGCGCTTGGGTTTGGAACGTAATGCCTGGACGGAAGAATGCCCGTAGTCCGTTCACGGGCACTGCCCCGCTGCCGGTAGTCTATGGCCGTTCTGACAGCGACGGACCAATCACCACTCACCACGCACATTCTCACCATCAATCGAAAATCTAAAGGCAACTCTATACTCCAGCGACCCTGAGTGGGCACTTCCAGAAGAATCCCACGGGAAGGCGCGAAGGCGCAAAGAAAGATCTCTTCTTTGCACCTTCGCGGCTTCCCGTGATGCATCTGGCATGGTTGGGTCTATCAGGTATATAATCGCCAATCGAAAATCAAAAATCGAAAATCGCCCCCCCCCCTCCGTTCAATCGCCGTTCAATGAGGTTGTGATAGTCGCTCCTGATAGATATCTCCCCATGCCTGTGGTGCATGGAGGAGACGATACGATTACCGATACGATCAGGAGAATCCGTGAAAACACTACTGAGATTGATTGTGATGATTGTGGCGCTGGCCCCGGCCTACGCTGGAGATTGGGAGCAGACGAGCGGTCCGGAAGGGGGGAATGTGCGAGCGATGGCGGCCCTCGATTCCACGGTGCTGGCGGTTGTGGAGCCGGGGGTGATCTACCGGCGC
>JBMDXA010000192.1:0-22535 GCA_048594725.1 Candidatus Kapaibacteriota bacterium | reverse complement strand
ATCTGCGGAACGATGATGCCCGCAACGTTCGTGCTTGCTCCGATACGGCCATCAGCACCAGCCACCATGATCCGGCTGCCGACGCCTGCAAGGCTATCGGAGCGGATGGCGCCGGCAACATCCAGCTTCGTAGCGGGAGTCATCGTGCCCACACCGACGTTGCCGGTAGCGGTCACGCGGACACGTTCGGCATTGTTGGTGCGCAGGGCCAGCGCGGCGTTGTCGGTGGTACCGAGGAAGTTCCGCGACGGATCGGTGCCGGCGCTGCCGGTCAGCGACCATGATGTGCTATCGGCGATAGCGCTCACACTATTGATGAACGTGTTGTTGTTCGTCAGCGTCGAGATAAACTCCGGATCACGGGCCAGCACCGTGTCGATCTGCGGCACGATAAGGCCGGAGACGTTCGTGCTGGCAGCGATACGGCCATCAGGTCCTGCCACCATCAGACGATTGCCAGAGCCAACGAGGCTGTCCGAGCGAATAGCTCCAGCGACATCCAGCTTGGTTGCGGGAGTCGTCGTGCCCACACCCACATTGCCGGTGGCGGTCACGCGAACGCGCTCGGTGTTGTTGGTGCGGAACGCAAGGGCCGCATTGTCAGTCGTGCCAAGAAAATTCCGTGTCGGATTGGTACCCGCGCTGCCGGTCAGCGACCAGTAGGTGGTATCGTACGCGGCTCTGAGACGGGTGAACAATCCGATGTTCAGGGACAACTCGGCGGCGAACAGCGGGCTACGCGCAAGGATCGTGTCGATCTGCGGGATGATGATGCTCGCCACGTTGCTGCTTGCGGTGACACGCCCGTCAGGCGTGGCAACCATGATGCGATTGGTCAGGCCGACGAGGCTATCGGAACGGATGGCGCCAGCGACATCCAGCCTGGTAGCGGGAGCGGTCGTGCCCACACCGACGTTACCGGTGGCGGTCACGCGGACGCGCTCGGTGTTGTTGGTGCGGAGCGCAAGAGCCACATTGTCGGTAGTACCAAGGAAGTTCCGGGAAGGATCAGTGCCACGGCTGCCAGTCAGCGACCAGAACGAGCTGTCGCCGATCGCACGGACATTCGTCACGAACGTGTTGTTCGTCGTCAGCGTCGTGATGAACGCGGGATCGCGGGCGAGCACCGTATCGATCTGCGGTACGATGATGCCCGCAACGTTCGTGCTGGCACCGATACGGCCATCCGCACCTGCCACCATGATCCGCGTTCCGGTACCGGCGAGGCTATCCGAGCGAATCGCGCCGGCAACATCCAGCTTCGTGGCGGGAGTCGTCGTGCCCACACCCACGTTACCGGTAGCGGTCACGCGGACGCGCTCGGCGTTGTTGGTGCGCAGCGCCAGCGCGGCGTTATCGGTGGTACCGAGGAAGTTCCGCGACGGATCGGTGCCGGCGCTGCCGGTCAGCGACCACGAGGTGCTGTCGGCGATAGCACTCACGCTGTTGATGAACGTATTGTTGTTGGTCAGCGTCGAGATGAACTCCGGATCACGAGCCAGCACCGTATCGATCTGCGGCACGATAAGGCCGGAGACGTTCGTGCTGGCAGCGATACGGCCATCAGGCCCTGCCACCATCAGACGGTTGCCGGCACCGGCCAGTCCATCGGCGAGGATGTTGCCGGCCACATGCAGGCGCTCGCCCGGCGTGGCAGTACCGATACCGACGCTGCCGGTCTCGGTCACGCGGACGCGCTCGGTGTTGTTGGTGCGGAACGCAAGGGCCGCATTGTCGGTGGTACCGAGGAAGTTCCGCGACGGGTTGCTACCGGCAGTTCCGGTCAGCGACCAGAACGAGCTGTCGCCGATCGCACGAACGTTCGTCACGAACGTGTTGTTCGCCGTCAGCGTCGTGATGAACGCGGGATCGCGGGCGAGCACCGTGTCGATCTGCGGTACGATGATGCCCGCAACGTTCGTGCTTGCTCCGATGCGGCCATCCGCACCTGCCACCATGATCCGGCTGCCGACGCCTGCAAGGCTATCGGAACGGATGGCGCCGGCAACATCCAGCTTGGTTGCAGGAGTCGTCGTGCCTACGCCTACGTTACCGGTAGCGGTCACACGGACGCGCTCGGCGTTGTTCGTACGCAGCGCCAGTGCGGCATTGTCGGTGGTGCCGAGAAAATCCGTCGATGGATTTGTTCCGGCATTGCCGTTCAACGACCATGAGGTGCTATCGGCGATAGCGCTCACATTGTTGATGAACGTATTGTTGTTCGTCAGTTCCGTGATGAAGTTCTCATCGCGTGCCAGCACCGTATCGATCTGCGGAACGATGATGCCCGCAACGTTCGTGCTTGCTCCGATGCGGCCATCCGCACCTGCCACCATGATTCGGCTACCGACGCCTGCAAGGCTATCGGAACGAATCGCACCGGCAACATCCAGCTTCGTAGCGGGAGTCGTCGTACCCACACCCACGTTACCGGTAGCGGTCACGCGGACGCGCTCGGCATTGTTGGTGCGCAGCGCCAGCGCGGCGTTGTCGGTGGTGCCGAGAAAGTTCCGCGACGGATCGGTACCGGCGCTGCCGGTCAGCGACCACGATGTGCTGTCGGCGATAGCGCTCACACTGTTGATGAACGTATTGTTGTTGGTCAGCGTCGAGATAAACTCCGGATCGCGGGCCAGCACCGTATCGATCTGCGGTACGATAAGGCCGGAGACGTTCGTGCTGGCAGCGATACGGCCATCAGGTCCGGCCACCATCAGACGATTGCCAGCACCGACCAGGCTATCAGAGCGAATCGCACCGGCAACATCCAGCTTCGTAGCAGGAGCGGTCGTGCCCACACCGACGTTGCCGGTAGCAGTCACGCGGACGCGCTCGGCGTTGTTGGTGCGCAGTGCCAGCGCGGCGTTGTCGGTGGTGCCGAGAAAATCCGTCGATGGATTGGTGCCCGCGTTGCCGTTCAGCGACCACGACGTGCTATCGACCAGACCATTGATATTCGTGATGAACGTGTTGTTGTTGGTCAGCTCGGTGATGAAGGTTTCATCACGTGCCAGAAGCGTATCGATCTGGGGGATGATGATGCCCGCGACGTTCGTGCTGGCGGTGGCGCGTCCATCCGGAGTGGCAACCATGATGCGGCTGCCTGCACCGGCGAGGCTATCAGAGCGAATCGCACCGGCAACATCCAGCTTCGTGGCGGGAGTCGTCGTACCCACACCCACATTGCCGGTGGCGGTCACGCGGACGCGCTCGGCGTTGTTGGTGCGGAAGGCAAGAGCTGCATTGTCGGTAGTACCGAGGAAGTTCCGCGACGGATCGGTGCCACGGCTGCCGGTCAGCGACCAGAATGAGCTGTCGCCGATCGCAAGGACGTTCGTCACGAACGTGTTGTTCGCCGTCAGCGCCGTCACGAACGTGTTGTTATTCGTCAGCGTCGAGATGAATGCGGGGTCGCGGGCCAGCACCGTATCGATCTGCGGCACGATAAGGCCGGAGACGTTCGTGCTGGCGTTGATACGGCCGTCAGGTCCTGCCACCATCAAGCGATTGCCAGCGCCGACGAGGCTGTCCGAACGAATCGCACCGGCAACATCCAGCTTCGTGGCGGGAGCGGTCGTGCCAACACCCACGTTGCCGGTAGCGGTCACGCGGACGCGCTCGGCGTTATTGGTGCGGAACGCAAGATCCGCGTTGTCGGTAGTGCCAAGGAAGTTCTGCGACGGGTTGGTACCGGCGCTGCCGGTCAGCGACCAGAACGAGCTGTCGCGGACGGCATTGATATTCGTGATGAAATAATCGTTGTTGATCAGGTTGGTCACGAATGCGGAATCACGAGCCAGCACAGTATCAACCTGGCGCACCAGGATCTGGCTTACGTCGGCGTCGGCACGGAGCCGGCCTGTGGCATCGGTTACGACGAGGCGATTACCATCGCCGGCCAGACCATCCGCACGGATATTTCCTGCCACATGCAGACGTTCCCCCGGAGTAGGAGTACCGACGCCGACGTTACCAGTTTCGGTCACGCGAACACGTTCGGTGTTGTTGGTCCGTAATGCCAGCGCGGCATTATCGGTGGTACCAAGAAAATTCCGCGACGGATCGGTTCCGGCACTGCCGCTCAGCGCCCAGTACGAAGAATCGCCGATCACTTTCAGCTGCCGCAGAAAAAGGGAATCACGCGTAAATGCCAGCACGAAATCGGTATCGTGGGCCAGCAGCGTATCGAACTGGTTGATGATGAGCCCCACCGACATCGAATCGCGGATCACGATCGTATCGCGGCGCGAGCGGCTGTCGAGATATTCCACCAGCGAACGGATAAATACCGAGTCGCGCAGCAGGCGGCGGGCGATCAGCGAATCGGACGAGCCGTTGCCGACACGGCTGATGAAAAGGCTGTCGCGGGTGAGCTGGTTGATGAACACCGAATCATGCGAGAGTATCGTATTGATCCTCCGCACGAACCGGTTCACAAACGTGGTATCGCCGTTCAACGCGTTGCCGATAACGCCCACGATCTCGGGGTCGATCAGCTCGCTCAGCCTGCGGGCGCTGAGACGCCCCAGGGAATCGGCCAGGACGATGCGCCCTCCCGACCCGCGCAGGCTCTGCACGCTCACACCACCATCGCCTGCGACACGCATCCGCTCCACATCGTTGGTGCGGAACACCAGCGCGGCGGAATCCTTGGTGCCCAGAAAATTTTCGTTCGGATTAATACCGATATTTCCCCGCACTCCCCAGGCAAGGCTGTCGTTCCCCACGCCCGAGGGCTCCAGGGTACGCACCGCCACCAGCGCCGTATCGGCACGCCTGGAGCGCTGGGAATACAGAGCATACGGGACGCTCGCAAGCTGCTGGCGGCCCAGATCAACAAACCCTCTTCCCTCCTTCATATCGATGGCGACCGCCAGCCAGTGCTGGCCGCTTCCCCAGTTGATGGAGGCGAAATTCCCCGTCACCGCACTCCCCTCTCCGATCGTCACCGTAAAAAGGCCGAGATCATCGGTGAGGGTGCTGTGGGTTTCGGTATAGACCGGGGCGCCGTTGGGCCCGCCGGCAAGGATGGACATCCGCACACCGATCGTCCTGTTGACGAGCGGCATTCCTATGCTATCACGCACTGCTGCCTGATAATTGACTCCCTGTGGCACATCCTGCGCGGATGCTCGCTGCGTATGAAGCAGCGGGAGTACGCTTGTGCTGCATAACAGCACCAACCATTGTAGCGCTCTGTAATTCATGGACCTTCAATACCAGATAAGTTGTTGCAAGCATCCCGGCCCGGCACGCCGCAGCGGGGTGTATCGAGGAGGCGGATGATGTGGCATTCGGTTCAGCGTGCCGGACCAGCGTGCAGGCCGAACCATCATCTCCTCTCCCGTACCGCGCGATAAAGGCCGAGAGCAGTCATTTTCAAGTAGTTGCCCTGCCCGTTTCGTACGGAAACGGCATGGCGGCGGCTATCCCCGGCGGAAATCGGCTTCAACCGGGAAGAAAAGAGAGATCGCGAAGGATCTTTTCAGTCGGAATTATTTGCCCGGACCGGCAGCATCGTTATTCCCTGTACATAACGACCATACCGAAACGAAGGCTGTTGGCATTCCAGGATATATCCTGCACCACCGGCGACAACGCCAGCACATAGGATAATTCCGGGGAAAGAAGGATGGTGCGGGTGCTGTTGACCGGCACATCCAGAGAAATTCCCAGCCGCAGATCGGCGGAAAATCCGGCCATATCCGGGATGCTCCCGGAATATTCGTTTCGCACCGGAGTGCCGTTCTCCACATATACGCCGTAGCCCTCCGGCTCGACGATTGTTTCGCGCTGGTAATACTCGGAATTCAGGCGGAGCCCAAGGCCCACGCCGCCATGTACCAGCAGATCGTATCGCCCGAGCACATCCCTGAGAACCCGGTAACGCGCAATCGGCTGTGCCAGCAGAGTGCCGTAGGATGCCTCCAGCAGATGCTCGAACGCGCCGTGCGTGGCCTTGCCGTTGATGATGAACGTGGTAGGCTCCCGTTGCACGAAACGGGCCGGAGCATGTTCGTAATCAAGCCGTACGCCGGCCAGCATATCTTCCAGAACGGGACGTTCGTACAAAAATCCGAAGGAGAATCCCGTGCCCTTGCCCGACGAATATGTTCCGCAGCAGCTCTCCGTTCCCGGAAACTTCGCGAACTCCGCATCGTGCATCAGAATATTCACCCCTCCGTGTACTCCGTAGCGCGCACGCATCTCCGCGGTGCTATCGGCGCCGCTCTGGGCGCGAAGCGCGCTCCCTGTGCATAACGGAATACTCAGCAACACAAGCAGTAGCGTTTTCCATCCTTTCATCGGACCTCCATGATATTCAGGATGAATTATATAAGCCATAGTATCAATGCTGAACCACCAGCGGATAGGACATGCGCCCGCCAGCCGTTTCCAGCACCACCGAATATGATCCCGACGGGAGCATGCTCACATCGAACCCGAGCGCATAATGCCCCTCGGCCAGATCATCATCCATAATCACGCGCTGCACCCGGCCGAACAGATCGGCCACCACCACACGCACCTTTCCCCCCTGATGAACATCGAACGAAAGTTCCGTAGAGGAGAAGGCGGGATTAGGACGCAGCAGAAGCGAATTCCGGTCGATAGGTTCCACAAGCCGCGGCCCCCCTTCGTAGCAGATGCCCAGAAGGCTGAACTGCCCCGGGATGCTCCGCAGCATGAACGGCCCGTCCACCGGCACCGCATCCAGCAGTTCGATCGCCGAGACCGAATCGTTCCCCAGCCCCACCGTAAAGCGTATCGCGGCAATTTCCGCCGGAGACGCAGCGGTGTTCACGGGAAGCTCAAGCTCCAGCGTCCGCTTTCCATTGGCAATGGAATCGCGATGGATGATGGCATCCGGAACGGAACTGACCGGCTCCAGCAGGGTGGCGTTGAAACGTATTTTGACTCGAATGGCCGATGCGTTCAGCGCGGAAAATCCACGGAACTGATCCATGAAAATCCGCATTTCCTTGGTCTCGCCCGGCTTTCCCGCGAAGTTCTCCGCGCGCAACGATGCGAACGACACGTACGGCTGCTGAAACCCCTGGGTAAGATCGATTCCGCCGGCCTGGTACCGCCGGACGTTCGGCTCTCCTACGGTCCAGGAAATGGCCGCCCGCTCACCCTCCAGAGTAGCCGAGCCGCCCGCCGGAACGATCGCCGATCTGGCGATACTCTGCCCCAACGACACGGTGGACACCAGAGGTATGAACAGGAACAAAGGTAGATATACCCTGTTCCTCATAACCTACTCCTATGTAGAGTGAAAAGGGATATTATTTTGATATTTATCCGGCGCAGATGACTGCGCCGGATAAATATTCAACATTTACAACAGGCCGCGCAATCCCGGCGAATATCGATGGAATCATGCAGGCCGAATTCCCCCGCGATGTCTTTTCATCGCCCTACATCCTGCGCAGCCAACGGCGCGCTACATATAGTCCGGACACATTACCCTTTATGCATCCGGCATTGAATCTCCATCCATCAATTGCAACGCTATCGCAATTGACTCTGCGCTTCGATAAAAATTCCGGAATAATTCCGGCCCCACATTTTCACGAAGCGTTCATGACAGGCATCTATCGCACGGAAGCTTCACAGCACCCCCCAGCGCCATTACTCCTTCCGGTGCGGGCATATCATTCCCACGCTGCGCCCCACATGCGCAGTTCCCCTTACAATCCGGTGGCGCCCCAGGCGCCGACACTTTTCAATGGTTCTGTTTCTATATCCGGTTCCTCCTGTAGTTGCGGCGCCGCGCCGGGATTGCAGTATCCCGATTGCGTTCGCCCGGCAATCAGTGGTTGAGAATTGTTCCGGTTATCGCTGCGCCCCCGGCTCCTGCCGGCCTGGCGTAATCCGGGGCCGGGCCGAGGAAGGGGACGAGTGACCGGCTCCTGCGGCGTCCATCCTAGAAGGAGCCGGTCACAACCATGGTAGCCACTTCTACATGGCACTCGTCCGCGGGAAGAGAACCGCCACCAGGTTCTCCTCTGATGAAGTTCCGCACATACGCATCCCCCCTGCCCCCATGGGCACCACACACCTATTCTTATCCCCCTTGTTACATGGCCTGGACTCGGGTGCCGCCGGGATGGGAGAACAGGTGGCCTCCGCATTGCCGTGGGCACCACAACCATGCACACTTTGTATACCAATAGCCTCTGCCATAGCTCACGGACCTCCCAGGGCATGGCAGATTCCTGCGGGCCGCACGCGGCGAGCGTGGGCACCACAACCGTACACGATTGGTTATGTCAATCGCTCCTGCCCTACCTCACGGCAGAGGGCAGACTCCTGCGGCCCGTATCGTTACGGAATGGGCACCACAGCTACATTCACAAATCGGCAAACTGAAGCCGACGTACTGTTGAAATTGAGTAAGAGCGTTTGATATGGCTTATCTCTGCGCCGTACGGGGAACCGAAATATTCGGGCCCATGGGAGCAGAACATCGCCTGAAACTTCTTGGGGGTTTTCAGAGCGTGGGGATATCTAAGAGCAGTTGGTTGTTCCTGAACTTCTTCACTCTTCCTGCAACGCAGGGTGGCGTAGCAAGCAGACCTTATCTGTGAAGCCGTTCGAAGAGCCGATTCAACCGGGGCCGGATCCCCCGGCGGCTATCGGCATAACCACAGTGCAAATGTACTAGGGAAACATTAGACGAACATTAGACAAACGTGCCACATGGAATAATTCCGATTTTATGTATGCGGCTCTCTCTTTTGCGCTTTTTCCAGGTCGTTTGGAAAAGGAAAATATTGCTGCAACCTGCTCTGTTTCATACAGCATTATTCAGCAATGCCGGGCTTTATACGAAGAAGCCCGGCGTATACCGGGCTCTTCGCTGCAACATCTATGTTCCACGAAAATCAGCTGTTCTACTCTGCCGAGGCCGGTCCGGTAGGGGCTGCGGCCGGCTCCGATTTCGGCTTCGGCTTGGCCGCGGAGGCACGTTTTGCCTTGGCATCGCGAAGCTTGTTGTAGTTGATGGAGGCCGAAAGGTTCACCCCTTCGCGGATGATGCCGCGGGCGCGGAGCGTATCCTCGGCGTATTTGTAGCGATCGCGGTTCGGCAGGCCGCCGCGCACCTCGGAGGGAACCTGCGACATCGGGATGAGCGCTTCCTCCACCCCCATCGGATCGGCCGGAAGATCGGTGATAACCTCCCGGTTGGAGGGAAGCTCCAGCCACGGGCCCCCTTTCGGGCGGGTGAAGTCGAAGATATCGATGATGATGACCGGGGTGCCGGTCAGGGCCATGATCCGGCCGCTGCTATCGCGCTTCCCCCCCTCGCCCCAGCTGAACAGCCACTCGGCATCCGGCATGAACTGGCGGACGCAGGAATGGGAGACCGGGCGCCCCGGCATGGCGAACTGGTGGAAGGCATTGCCCGCATAGAGATGGAAATTCCAGTTGTACGGCAGCTTCCAGTTGTCGTTCAGCGAGGAGGTACGCATCCGCTCCTTCCAGTTGAGCGCATAGCGTCCCGGGAAGGTGGCCTTCCGCTCGGTGCCGGTGTTGCAGGCGGCAAAACGGACCAGATGACCATATTCGTAGCAGGCGTACGACTGATACTTGTTGGAGATCAGGATCAGCTTCGGCAGGGTATCACCGGCCGGATAGCGTGCCGGGAACACCGAATACGCGCGCAGATCGGCCAGAACCGTATCCGGCGTGACAATGGTATCCCCCACCCTGATATAGCCGAACTCCTTGCGGTTCAGCGTGGTGATGGCGCGGAAGGCCGCATCCGATTCCTTCGTCTTCTTATACAGCGTCCTGATGGAATCGAGCACCCCCTTGCTGCTGATCGGCAGGCGCGTATAGCGGATCTCCGGGAACTCCGTCGCCGGCACGGAAAGTTCAGGCCGGGGGGTCGGTTTGGCCTGGGCCACGCCGGAGTCGGGAGCGGCGGAGGTGCCATCGGCGGAGGCGGGGCCATTGGCGCCGGCCTGGCGGAGCGATTCCGGGTTGGCCTCCCCCCCGCCGCAGCTCGCAAGGAGCAGGGCCGGAGCAAGACAGAGCAGGAACATGCGCACCGCATGAGAGGGAGCGGGAGTTGGTCGGATCATCTTCATCGACGAGCTCTACTGGATATTCGGAAATGTATGCCCGCCGGCCGGATGGCCCCCGCTCAATCGGAGAACAGGGACGTGACCGGATACGGCGGACAGGGTTGTACTTCGCACGAATGGCCGCGGCGGGGCTGCCGGGCCGGTGAGGGAAGGAGCCGGAGAGGACGGATTGCGCGCTAGTCGGCGAGCCCGGCCTGGAGCTTCTCGGTGCGTTCGGCGAACTTCAGCGCCGCTATCACCGGTTCAAGATCCCCTTCTATCACCTCGCTCAACGCATAATTCTTCGCATCCCCCTCCAACCGGTGATCGGTAAGACGATTCTGCGGGAAATTATAGGTGCGGATCTTCTCGGAGCGATCGCCGCTGCCGATCATCCCCTTGCGCTGGGCCGCGTAGGCGCTGTCGCGGCGCTCCTTCTCCAGCTCGTAGAGCTTGGAGCGGAGCATCTTCATGGCCCGTTCCCGGTTCTGAAGCTGGGAGCGTTCCTGCTGGCAGGCAACCGCCAGGCCGGTGGGTATATGGGTAAGGCGGACGGCGGTTTCCACCTTGTTGACGTTCTGCCCCCCCTTGCCGCCGGAGCGGAAGGTATCCAGCCTGATATCGGCCGGATTGATATCTATCTCCACATCTTCAACCTCCGGCAGCACCGCCACCGACGAGGCCGAGGTATGCACCCGCCCCTGCTGCTCGGTCTCCGGAACGCGCTGCACCCGGTGCACGCCGGACTCGTATTTCATGGAGCCGAAGACATCGTCGCCGGAAAGAAGGAAGGAGATCTCCTTGTAGCCCCCCATCTCCGACTCCGAATAATCGAGCACCTCCAGCTTCCACCCCTTTGTCTCGGCATAACGGGAATACATGCGATAAAGGTCAGCCACGAAGAGCGCGGCCTCCTCGCCACCGGTCCCGGCACGAACTTCGATGATGGAGTTTTTGGAGTCGTCGGGGTCCTGGGGGATCAGAAGATACCGGATTTCCTCCTCCATCGCGTCTTTACGCAGGCGGAGTTCGGCATACTCCAGTTCGGCCATCTCGTGCAGGTCGGGGTCACCGCCGGCCTCCATCAGTTCCCTGGCCCCTTCGAGATCGGAGACCAGTTTCGAGTAGGCATGATACGCCTCCTCGATCGGCTTGAGCTGCCGCTGCTCCCGCATGGTGTCGCGGTAGGCCTTCATGTCATTGACCAGTGCCGGATCACCGAGCCGCATCTCGATCTCCTCGTATCGGCGGTGGATCTGGCTGAGCTTATCGAGCATTGTAGGTTCTTTGCTGGGAAGATTTAGTAAGTTCTGGAAGCGACGCAATATCCGATGAGCCGAGGCCTTCTGGACGGCGCCGGACCGGAATCCGGGGTACTAATCTAGCAATCTCCGGCGAATCGTCCCGTTCAGCCCGCTTCGGTACGCCTCTCCGCTCCTGTGGCGGAAGGCCCGGCACATGGGGCAACCGGGGCCGGCATCTCATTTCGCAGCAGCTTTGCAATCCGTATGAATACCTGGAAAAGTACAATCGCATCGGCTGCTGTCGCAACCGTTCTGCTGTTCGTTCTGGCCGGCTGCACCGGCGCCGGACGCGCCCAGCGGAGCACGATCTCCCCGGAACGGGAGGATTCCCCCGCCGCTATCACCCTTCAAGAGACTCCCAGGGGAGGAGGAGACGATCACTGGAACAGGAAACTGGCCGACCGCTATTTCCTGGAGGGCTCGGTGCTTCAGATGCAGGAGCGCTATGCCGATGCCATCGTCCAGTACCGCCGCGCTCTGCGGTTCATGCCGGAGGGCTACAGCGTGGTGCATTTCGCCATCGCCCGCTGCTACCAGCTTCTCGGCGTCTCCGATACCGCCATGGTCTACTCCCGCGAGGCCGTAGAGCGCGACCCCGCCAACGTGGACGCGCGCAGCCAGCTTGCCGACCTGCTGATGGCTAACGGGCGAATCAACGGCGCACTGCGGCAGTACGATGAGATCCTCCGCATCCAGCCCTCCAATCTGGAGGCACGCTTCAGCCTTGCCCATCTTCTTCAGTGGAGCGACCCGGCGCAGGCCGCGCAGCACTATGAATATATCAGGGCCCATTTCGATGGAAATGATGAGATCCTGCTGAGCCTGGCGGAAATCTATCTGAACCTCGGCCGGATGGATGAGGCTATCGACGCCATGCGCGACCTGATAGCGATCTCCCCCGCCGATGCCGATCTGTACCGTATCATCACCGATATGTATCTCCGCGCCGGCCGCTACGACGACGCGCTCCGGATGCTGCCGGAGGTGGAACGCCATCTGCTGCCGGCCGAGGCGTACGAGGAGTTTCTTGCCGAACAGCTCGATTCCACCGCCGAACGGATGTGGCGCGAGCAGGAGGAGGGATTCGGCTCCTACGCCGCGCAGATCGCCGCCAGGGCCTCGGCGCGGTTCCCCTGGAACTGGCGGATCGGGTTCAACAACGGGCTCATCAACTATCATCTCGGCAACGATGCCGCCGCCGATTCCTTCCTGCTGAGGGCGCTGGATGATTCCGAGGCCAGCGCTACCGCCTGGGTGGAGGCGGCCATCCTCTATATCAACGAAGGGAAGAGCCAGCGGGCGCTGGGGTTTATGGTCCCCACCGCCGGCCGTTACGATGACGATTACCGCATCCCCTACCTGCTCGGCTACGCCTACCTGCTGATGAACCAGCAGGATAGCGCCATCACCTACCTTCGCCGCTCGCTCGATCTGGAGGAGGAGAACAGCGAGGCATGGGGGCATCTGGCGATGATCTACAGCAGCCGGGATATGATCGCCACCAGCGATGCGGCCTACGAGCGGGCGCTGGAGTACGATCCCTACAATGCCAACTTCCTGAACAACTACGCCTATTCCCTGGCCGAGCGGGGCAAGAGGCTGGAGAAGGCCCTGATGATGGCGGAGATGGCGCTGGATGCCGAGCCGGAGAACGAATCGTTCCTGGATACGCGCGGCTGGATCTATTATAAGATGGGAGAATACGATGAGGCGCTGGAGGATATCCGCAAGGCGGTGGATGCCGGCGGCGCCGGTGCCGATGTGCTGGTCCACCTCGGCGATGTGCATCAGGCCCTCGGCAACCGCTCCGATGCGCTCGATGCCTACGAACGCGCCCTGCGCCTCCGC
Source organism: Candidatus Kapaibacteriota bacterium (assembly GCA_048594725.1). Taxonomy (GTDB): domain Bacteria; phylum Bacteroidota; class Ignavibacteria; order OLB7; family OLB7; genus JAFDZV01. The sequence continues at coordinate 9,307 of JBMDXA010000192.1, read as the reverse complement.
CCCGCAGATGAGAGGATTCGGGAGAAGATCGAGACCGTACGTTAATCCCTCCAGCCGCGGGCGAGTCTGGAGGATTTTCGATTTGCGATTTTAGATTTTCGATTGGAAAGAGGAGGAATTTTCGATTTGCGATTTTGGATTTTCGATTGGAAGAACGTTCGTGGTAGGTAGTCAGGGGGGCGTCGCCGTAGGAACGGGACAGCATGGTGACCGTGTAGCATCGGTACCAACGGCCACTGACAACTGACAGCGGGCGCAGCCCGCGCACGGACCACTGACATTTTCACGAAGCCCTAAGCTCCAAGAACCAAGCCCTAAGAACTAAGAACTAAAAACTAAAAACCACCCTGCCACGAAGCTTCCCTCATGAAACGACCAGATAGCTCCCCTTTTCTCCTCCTCATCATCCTGAGCGCCATTGCGGCCGGATGCAGCGGCGCCCGGCAGACAACCGCCGGAGCAGCGGGCAACCCGGCATCCGATGCCCAGGCCGCAACGCTGCTGGAACGGCTCCGGCAGGGCTATGCAAGCACCCCGGATATCTCCGTCAACGGCGACCTGAAGGTCTCCGGCGCCACCGTCTGGTTCGATGCCATCATGCGCGGGCGCGACTCCATGAAGATCAATCTGATAGGGCCGTTCGGCGTGCCGCTCGGCGCGATGAGCGCCACCCGCGACCAGTTTCTCTTTCTGAACGCCCAGGAGGGGGAGGCACTGGAGGGACGCCCCGACCGCGAGACCTTCGGCAAGCTCCTGATGATCAATCTGGAGTACGATGAGATGATCTCCATGCTCCGTGGCGAACTCCCCCGCCTCCCCGCCCCCGGCACCTACACCGCCTCCCTGGATGACGATGTGATGCAGTACGAGGTGAAGAACGGCAGCACGCTGGAGCGCTTCTCGATCGATACCGATGATGCCACGCTCCTGAAATATTCCCGCTCGAGCGTGGCCGGGGAGATCCCCGCAGAGGAATTTTCCATCACCTACAGGGATTACAACCTTTCACTCGGCGCCCGTCCGTTTCCAAAACGGGGAGCGGTCGATATAGCGTCCGGAACCCAGAGGCTCTCCATCACCGTGGAACGGGTGCGCGACCGGATCGATCCGGGCCGCAGCTGCGCGCTCGATCTGCCCCCCGGCATCGAGCGGAGGCGACTCTAGCAGGGCCTCGCGACACCTACCATACGGAGCTATCTGCCCCCCTTCCGGAGAATGGTAGCGGCATGAGGGCTCCGATGGCTACTTTTGCACCGGAGGATACCGGAGGGGCTATCGGAACCGGGCATCCTCCCTCGCAGTGACCATGGGCATGGGCTTCGTTTCATCCGGCGCATCCGGGCCACGGACCGGCCGGCTACCGGGAACGAACCAGCGCCCGGCCGGTACCGCGATGCTCCTCCCATCCGCATGTTGGTAGAATGCCTTACAGCCGGCTCCGGCGCATCTATGAAGATCACGTTTACCTCGTTCATACATTCGTTCGCGGCGCTCGTGCTGCTGATTCTCCTGTCGGGAGATCTGGCGGCGCAGGATGCCCCCGCGCCCCCGGCCGATACGGCCGCCATTGTCCCTCCCTTCGGCGCGGATTCCTCCCGGATCGATTCGGTGGCCCTTACCGCCAACCGCTCCGGCATCGATACGGTGGTGGATTACTCCGCCCGCGATAGCACCGTCTTCGACATCCAGGGGCGGATCATGCGCCTGTACGGCGATGCGGTGGTGGTTACCGGCGCGCAGAAACTGACCGCCGCCTATATCGAGATCGATTTCAACAACTCCACCCTCTACGCCGAGGCGCGCTACGACTCCGCCACCGGGCGCTACTACGGCGTGCCGGTGTTCCGCGATGCCGCCGAGGAGCTTTCGGCCAACACCCTCAGCTACAACTTCCGGACGAAACGGGGAACGCTCGGCGCCGCCGAAACCCGATTCGACCAGGGATTCTATTACGGCGAGAAGATCAAACGGGTCTCGGAGAATATCCTCTTCGTGCAGGATGGGCGCTATACCACCTGCGATGCCCCGCATCCCCATTATTTCTTCTCCTCCCCCAGAATGGAGGTGATCGTCGGGGACAAGGTGCTGGCCGACCAGGTGGCCCTGAACGTGGCCGACGTGCCGATCTTCTATATCCCGCTGGGAATCTATTTCGCGAGCCGTGGCGGCAAGCAATCGGGGCTCATCATACCGCAGTGGAGCCAGAACGCGCAGCGCGGCTTCACGCTGGAGGGGCTGGGCTATTTCTGGGACGGGGGACCGTTCAAGGATTATTTCGATACCAGGATCACCGCCGATCTCTACAGCAAGGGGGGCTTCAGCCTCCGGAACGAATCCCGCTTCGCGCTGCGCGGCGTGATCGACGTCAGCAACCTGCAAGTGACCTTCGGGCGCACCCGGAATGATCCGGACGAGGAGCTGACGACCAGCTATATCGCCGGCTACAACCATCAGATGCGCCTGGGACGCCGCTCGCAGCTCGGGGGCAATCTCTATTTCGCCTCGCAGAACGCCATCCGCCAGAACAATACGCGCGGCGGGGAGGGGTTTCAGAACATCGAGGATATCACAACCCAGCGCATCACCTCGGATCTCTCCTTCTCCACCTCGGCCGACTGGATGAGCTTCTCCACCTCGTTCAAGCGGGCCCAGAACATCATCACCGACGAGCTGGACGTATCGGTTCCGGTCACCTTCTCCATCCCCACGCTGAACCCCTTCTCGGGCACCTCCGGTGTGCTGGAGAGCTTCTCGGTGGGCTATACCGGCGACGGCGCGGTGCAGTGGATACGCCAGGACACGCTCCCCGGCGGGGGATTCCGCACGCAGGATCGCCGCATAGCGTTCAACCATCGCCCGTCGGTGAGCATCTCGCCGAAGTTCGAATACTTCACCTTCCAGCCCTCGTTCAGCTATGCCGAAAGCTGGTTCCTCCGCCGCGCGGTGAAGCAGACGATCGAGGATACGGTGGTTACCGCGTTCCTCCCCGGCTTCTACCGGGGATACTCCTGGAGCACCGGGATAAACGTCTCCACCCGCCTGTACGGCCTTATCCAGCCGAGGATCTTCGGCATCAACGCCATCCGCCATACCATCACCCCCACGATCGGGCTGCGCTACAGCCCCGATTTCAGCTCCGAGAGCTATGGCTTCTACGATCAGGTGTTCAATCCCAGAACCAACAGGATAGAGCAGTATTCGATCTTCGAGGGGGATGCCGGCATCGGCTCCATCCCATCGGCCGGACTTCAGCAGGTGATAACGCTCAACCTCCGGAACGATTTCGAGGCGAAGATAGCGCAGGGAGATACCGTGGAGGACCGGAAGGTGCGCCTGCTGTCGCTCGGGCTCTCCACCAGCTACAACGCCGCGGCGTACAACAACTTCCGCTGGAGCCCTGTCAATATGGATCTGAGCACCGAGCTGGGTCCGGTGGGCTATGTGAGCGGCAACGCGTCGTTCAGCCTGTACGACCAGGATTCGCTCGGCAACTCCATCCCGCAGCTTCTGATACGGGAAGGGAAGGGATTGTGGCGGGTGCAGAGCGCCGGCATCACCGTGCAGACCAGCTTCAGCGACCAGGGCTTCACCACCGGAGCCTCCCCGGCGGCCGTGGCCGATTCGGCTGCGGCACGGCGCGAACGCTTCAACTTCGAGCAGGTGCCGTTCAACCAGGCGGAGTTCTTCGGCGAGCAGGTGCGGGGCGTGGGGGAGTTCAGGATACCCTGGCAGATCAGCTTTACCGGCAGCTACAACGTCTCGCGCATCCGCGCCGACGAGCTTCAGACCAACTTCAATCTCTCGACGACCTTCTCCTTCTCGCTGACGCCCACGACCACGATATCGAGCAGCGGCTCGTACGATTTCAAGCTGGGGAAATTCCTGATACCCTCCATCAGTCTGTTCAAGGACCTGCACTGCTGGGAGATGGCATTCGACTGGCGACCGAGCGGCTACGGCCGCGGCTTCTACTTCCGCATCGGCCTGAAGGCCGACCAGCTGAAGGATCTGAAGCTGGAACAGTCGGAGACCTTCTACGATTAAGCTGGTTCGTGGCCGATACGCGGGCGTCCCCCGCTGCCAGAGCGGATTTCATATCAGTTGAGCTGCAATTCCCCTGGTGCCGGCCCCCGGAGCCAACACCTATAGGTGTTGCCGGTCCGTAGAAAGAGTCCCCTCATTTGATGATGCGGCTCCGGAGGAGCGGCCCATTCCTGCGCTGCTCGTGGCTCAATCCAATTGAAATTCGCTCTAGTGATCCGTAGCCCCTCCGGATTGAATCTGCCGGCGCGTGATGGCGCGCCGGTACGGGGGCAACCGATCACCGGCTCTCCTCCCACCCATCAGGCAAAATGTCCCGCTTCATGACGCTCTTGAACTGAACACCCGGTGTTATTCGTCCTTCTACCGGTGCAGGCCGGTGCGCTCCGCATTTTGCTAGAATCCCTTTTATCTTTCCCCTACTTTACGGGATACTATCTTTTCTCAAGGATCATGGCATTGAAGCTCTCAGCGAAGACATCTCTCCGATTGCTCTCGTTTCTGCCGCTGCTGGCGCTCGTGGCCTCATGCGGTTCCTCCAGCGGAACCACCGGCGCGGCACAACGGCAGTATGACACCGTTACCACCATGACCGGGCTCCGCTATATCGATTACGAGCAGGGAACCGGCGCGGAAGTACGCTCCGGCATGAATGTGAGCATCGATTATGCGGGATATCTGACCGATGGCACCCTCTTCGACACCTCCATCGATTCGGTTGGAAAACTCCATACACGTTCCGGCAGACCCTTTGCCACCCTCCCGGATTCCCTGAGAAAGGGGCCGAGGTTCGATCGCGGGGGCTATCCCTTCGAGCCGATCCAGTTCGCCGTGGGACAGGGGGCGGTGATCCAGGGATGGGATGATGGCCTTACCACCAACATGCGCGTGGGCGGGCGGCGGCGCCTTATCATCCCCTCCGAGCAGGCGTACGGTAAAAGCGGCAGGGGCTCCATCCCGCCGAACGCGACGTTGATATTCGATGTACACGTTCTTTCGGCCCGGTAATCTTGTGTCCGGACGAACCGCCGGAAGGCGGCATGAGCGTAGAATTACAGAGGAATGACAACAGACTCCAACAGCAAGTTCTCGGCGCGCCCGATGCGCCGCATAGGGTTTCCCGGCATCCGCCGGTTCCACTCCACCCAGAGCAGGATACGAAGTTCGCCGCTGGTGAACTGGGTTACCGTTCTGGCGTTTTTCGCAGTCGTGCTCGTCCTGGTCTACCATTTCATGTTCGAGCCCGGTGGCCGGATGAGCGCCGATGTGATCGATTTCTCCCAGTCGGCCGAACGGATCGAGGAGCTGAGCACCGTGCGCAATCATATGCGCTTCAGCGTGGTGGTGCGCGAGGAGGATGGCAACATCATCGTGCGCCGCCTGGCCGATCAGGCCGAGTATATCGGCATGGACCGGCTCAGCACGGCGCTCTTCCAGGACCCCACGATGTTCGTGGAGCTGCACGGCGTGGCAACCTACGGCGTGAAGCTGAACGATCTGGCAACCAGGGTAACGCAGGATGATTCCACCGTCACGATCTCCCTCCCAACCGCCGATGTGCTGGATGTGAAGCTGGTGGCCGCCGATACCCGCGTGGTGGCCCAGATGAAGGGGCTTTTCCGCAGCTCCAACTCGCAACTGCTGCTGGAGGCGGGAAAAAAGGGTGAGGATTTTGTGCGTGCTTTCGCCGAGCAGGATACCACCCTCCGCTCGCTGGCGCTGGAGCGCGCCAGGGGGGTGATTTCTCTGATGGTGGAACAGGGAGGAAAACGGGCGGTGTTTCAATAAGATCCCGCCAGGCAACTTCTGGCACGCCGCGAGCATGCGGAAGCCAGACGGGCTCCCGTACGGGAACCGGTTCCGGAACAATATTCGATGAGCTTATGATCCTTCAACGAACTCCCGAAGGCGTTATCGCCATCAAGCAGGAAGATCACGCCGCCCTGGCCGGATTCCTTATGGAACACTGGTCGGACCATAATTTCGCCCACGATCTGGAGCGGAAGGAGATCCTCCTTGCTACCCGCGAACATGATAACGGCTGGAAGGAGTTCGACGAGCACCCGGAACTGGATGAGAGCACCGGCCTGCCGGTGGAGTTCACCGCCATCGGCACCGACCGCGCCTTCGATATCTGGCGGCGCGGGTCGCGAAAGTATATCGATGATGATCCGTTCGTGGCGCTTCTGATCACCCATCACGCCTACTCCATCCACGAGCAGTCGCACAAGCGGAACCCGGAGTGGAAGGCGTTCTTCACCGAGTTCGCCCAGCAGCGGGCGGAGCTTCGCATCCGGCTGGACCTGGGACAGCCGGAAGTGGAACGGGCCTACTCGTATCTGCGCATGATGGACTGGTTTGCGCTCGCCTACTGCATGCACTACGATCTCGGCGCCGAGAAACCGGAACAGTACGCAGGCTATCATTTCAAGCGCGATGGCGATGAATTCCTGATTCGCCCCTATCCCTTCGATGCCAAGGATCTCCGCTTCGAACTCCCCGTCTATCCGATGAAGGATGGCGGCTACGAGGATACCGAGTCGCTCCGCGCCGCGTTCGCCAAGCCGGAATACCGCACGGTGCTCCTGAACCCGCTCGGCAGAAACCGGTGAGCCCCATCGGCCCTGATGATGATGCCGGAACCTGGACCGGGCCCGCCTCCTACGCCGGCGGTCCCCTCCTTGCCGCCAATGGCGAACTCCCCCCCGCATCCGTGATCGAACGCCTCCGCCGGGAACATTCCCCCCTGATCGCCACCGACGGCGCGGCGCTCAGGCTCCGCGAGCTCGGCATCCTCCCGGATATCGCTATCGGCGACCTCGATTCCATCGGCGATGAACGGGACTCCCTGCAATCCGATGGGGTACGGGTGATAGCAGTGGAGAGCCAGGAGACGAATGATCTGGAGAAGGCGCTCGCCTGGATCGCCGGCCAGGCAATGACCTCCGCCACGATCGTGGGCGTGGCCGGAGGGGCCCCCGATCACGCGCTCAACAACATGTCGGTGATCGCGAAATTCGCCGGGCGGCTCCGGCTCCGTATCTGCGATGCCGACTCCACCGCCTATCTGGTCGCCGACTCCCTCCGCCTGCAGGCCGAACCGGGCGACCGCATTTCATTGATTCCCCTCCCGTCCGCCCTGGTGCGCACCCATGGCCTTGCCTGGCCGCTGCACGATGAGCGCCTGGCGATCGGCTACCGCGAAGGTGCCTCCAACCGGGCCGCGGAACCCACTATCGGTGTGCGCGTGAGCGAGGGGGTACTCCTCCTCTTCCATTTCCGCTAATCTCCGCGAATCTTGATGGGCCGGGGGTGGGGGAGGCTCCATCACATCGTGCGTTGGAGATGAAATCTTCGCGAATGGTGAGGGGGCAGGTTCTAGCTCTACCATCCCGCAACGGACAATGGGCTATTGGGTAGCGCCGTAGGATAAGTGCGTGGGAGATGAAATCTTCGCGAATAGTGAGAGGTGGCGGGTTCTGATCTTCACTCCCGCAACGGACAATGTAAGGTAACGGACAATGGGCCGCTCGGTAGTGCCGTAGGGTTGGCATGCTATTGCTTGCAGCCATACATGAATACGGTGTTCAATACATTGCTCCATGCTCCATGGCGGTTGCTCACCTGATGATCTTATCCGGAAACCAGATGCTCAAGACCTTACTGCTGCTCGCGCTTGCCTTCGTTGCCGTTACTGCCTCCGCCCCTGCAAAGCCTCGCCCGTTCTGGCTTATCGCCCATCGCGCCAATACCCCTGCGGAGATTGCATTCGTGCTGGAACGTGGATTCAACGGGATGGAGATCGACCTTCAGTTGTGCCATGGCGAGCTTGCCGTGGATCATGATTTCTGTGCCGGCGGATTCTATACCTCCTGGGATGATTGGCTCAAGACTCTGGAGAGCCAGCCGCCCGAACGGCTTCGCCGCCTGGCTGTTCTGGTGCTCGATATCAAGGAATATTCCGAAGAGATCGTCGTTCGCCTGCGGGATGATCTGCGCAAGAGCAAGGTGCTGAACAGAATCCCGCGCGTTTTCAGCATCGACAGGCTGGCATCCGCGCAGAAGGCGTTCACTCCGCAGTTTATCAAAAGCCTCTCCCCTCGATACGAGGCGATCGATATCTCGGAAAAGGAGGCACCTGCGGAAATCGCCCGCTGGTACCAGAGCATGAAGGTCAAGCGGGGAAGCCGATGGTATGCCGATGGAACCTGTGCCGCCTGTCTGGGGCAGGATCGTGTCGATGCCAATCTGAACGCGGCGCTGGAAGAGCGCAAGCGCCGCAAGATCGATCGCGTCTATTCATGGACCTATCAGAGCGATGCGAGCGTTCGGGAAAAGCTCGCCAGCGGGATCGATGGCCTGGTCGTCAATACCGGTACCACCGTCATCGGCGAGGTGGACCACTACTACTATGCGGGCGCCGAGGATTACGAACGCTTGCTCGAAGAGCAGAAAAAGACCCTCAGGCTGGCGCGCGCCACCGACTTCTAAGTACTTCGGCAAACGTTATCTGAGACTCTGTTGTTGTGTTGTCGCGGAGTTCCACACCGCGACGCCTGCGAACACAAGAGCGGATTTCACATAATTTTATAGCTTGTTGCCCCCCTAGCCAACTACAATAGGTGTTGCCCGTCTGTAGATACAGGATCTTTTGTCTGTGGAAGCTCCGTAGGAGCGGCCCATTCCTCTGCCGGGTGTTAGGGCAAACTCAACTGAAATCTGCTCTAAGGTGGGCGCAGTCGAACTCCGAGCGAACGGGCACCCTACCCTAGGCAATGTCAGGGGAGGAATAACGGCACGATCCACCCTCTCTATCATCGTCTATCGTTCCTCCATCCCTCTGTCCCCGGTAACTCCCGGCCGCTTGCCGGTTACCTTTAAACCACTAATCTTTGTGAATCCCTGGTGGGGTGACCGGCATGATACCGGATGGATCATATCGGAGGCAATGACATCCGCACGCAGGAGACCGAACGTGTCCAGGACACGGCAATCCGAACATCTATGCATTCTGAACGTCCGGTCCGATATCGTATGCTCTCAACGACTATCTACTAAGTACCTACGGATATGTTTTCTGAGATTCAGAGCACTGTTCGCGCGGAGTTTGACTCCGTGCGACGTGGTAGCAGCAGGGGTCGCGGAGTAAAACTCCGCGACAACACAAAAACAGAATGTCAGAAAACTTTAACCCAGGTACATAAATGAAAAATCCCAGCGCACCCCGCACCAAATATTAATATCATCATGGCACACCAACAACCTA
>JBMDXA010000191.1:0-4073 GCA_048594725.1 Candidatus Kapaibacteriota bacterium | reverse complement strand
CAGGCCGGGAATGCACCCCACGGGCGACCGTGGTTGCGGGGAGAAGATAGTTCATCGGGCGGGACCGAAGCAAAGGCTGCCGGGCGGATTCGGCCGGGGATCGCATCGTCCGCACGGATGCGCCACCCCCTGCGGGCGCCTCCAGGGGAGCCATCACCCCGCCGGGGCCTGTTGTTACGAGGCTGATCTACGGCAGCCGAATCGCATCTTCGAAATCGCTCGCTCCGGCGGAGAGGATAGCAAGCGGGACCGGGGAGGCCCCGGCGGCGGTTTGCACGAAGCTACAGGGGGCGCTACCTTTGCGGGGCTTGAGAAGGGATGAAACAGCCATCCCCTCTCCCCTTTTTCCTCTCCCGATGAGCGGCTCCCGGACCGATCCCGGCCGGAGTCCCGAACAACGGATTTTTCTTTCAGACATTAACCGCGGATACTCCCATGAATCTCTGTGTAGTCGGCACGCTGGCCTACGACACCATCGAAACCCCTTTCGGACGCGCCGACGATGCGCTCGGCGGCTCGGCCACCTACGTCGCCACCTCCGCCAGCTACTTCACCCAGCCGGTGGGCATCGTGGGAGTGGTGGGGAACGATTTCGCCAAGGAGGCGCTCCAGTTCCTGGAAAGCCGCGGCGCCGATCTCGCCGGCGTTCAGATCAAGGAGGATGGCAAGACCTTCCGCTGGAGCGGGCGCTATCACTTCGATCTGAACGAGCGTGATACGCTCGACACCCAGCTGAACGTGCTGGCCGATTTCGACCCGGTGATCCCGGACCACATGCGCGATGCCGAGTTCGTCTGCCTGGGGAACTTCGATCCGAAGCTCCAGCTGAAGGTGCTCGACCAGATGCGCAAGCCGAAGTTCGTGGTCTGCGATACGATGAACTTCTGGATCGAGGGGGCGTTCGACGCGCTGCGCGAAGTTCTCTCCAGAGTCGATTGCCTTATCATCAACGACGGCGAGGCCCGGATGCTCTCGAACGATCCGAACCTGATCCGCTCGGCCAGGATGATTATGGAGATGGGTCCGCACATCCTCATCATCAAGAAGGGAGAGCATGGCGCCCTCCTGTTCACCGGCGGCGACAGCATCTTCAGCGCACCGGCCTACCCGCTGGAGAACATCTTCGATCCCACCGGTGCCGGCGATACCTTCGCCGGAGGTTTCATCGGCTATCTGGCCCGTTGCGGCGAGGTGACCGACGCGAACCTGCGCCGCGCGGTGGTGTATGGCAGCGCCATGGCGAGCTTCTGCGTGGAGCAGTTCTCGCTGGACGCCATCCGCGATCTGTCGCAGGAGCAGATCCGCGAGCGCGTGGACGCATTCAGAAAGCTCTCGCACTTCGAGCATGAGGAGGTTTCCCTTGGCGACACTGCTGCTTGAGAAGATCTCGACGCTCGTAACCGTCCGTGCCGATAAGGGCGCGGACGGGCGGGCGCCGCGCCGCGCCGGGGCCGACATGAACGAGATAGGAGTGCTGCGCGATGCCGATCTGGCGATCGACGGCGACCGTATCGAGTGGATGGGTCCCTCCGGCGAACGGGAGTTTCCGGGGGCAGAGCGGATCGACTGCTCCGGCAAGACGGTGCTCCCCGGCTTCGTCGATTCCCACACCCATATCGTTTTCGCCGGAAGCCGGTCCAACGAGTTCGCCATGCGGCTTCGCGGCGCCTCCTACCAGGAGATAGCCGCTGCCGGCGGCGGCATCCTGAACACGATGCGCGCGGTGCGTTCCAGCTCGCTGGAACAGATCGTGGAGCAGTGCCGCCCGCTGGTGCGCAGCGCGTTCCGCCACGGCACCACCACTATCGAGGCCAAGAGCGGCTACGGTCTGGATACCGACAGCGAACTGAAGCTGCTGGAGGCCATAGCGCTGCTGGCAGAGCAGGAGCCCCCCACGATGATCTCCACCTTCCTGGGCGCGCACGACATGCCGCCGGAACACCGGGAGAACCGCGAAGCCTACATCACCGAGATCATCGAACGGATGATCCCGGCCGTGGCCGAGCGGAATCTGGCGGAGTTCTGCGACGTCTTCAGCGATACCGGCTATTTCACCGTAGAGGAATCCGAGCGGATATTCGAGGCGGCCCGCCGGCACGGCATGCGGCTACGGGTCCATGCCGACGAGCTTTCCAGCTTCGGCGGCGCCGAGATGGCCGCACGGGCCGGCGCTCTGTCGGCCGATCATCTGCTGATGATCTCCGACGAGGGGATAGAGCAGATGCGCGAGGCGGGGGTGATAGCCACGCTCCTCCCCGGCACCGCATTCTTCCTCCGGCTCCCCTACGCTCCGGCCCGCACCATGATAGAGCGGGGTCTGCCGGTTGCGCTCGCCACCGACTGCAACCCCGGCTCCAGCATGTGCGAGAACATGCAGATGACGATAGCGCTTGCCTGCATGGGGATGCGGATGACCGTGGAGGAGGCGATCACGGCCGCCACGCTCAACGGCGCCGCCGCGCTCGGCATCTCCGACCGCGTGGGCTCCATCGAGCCGGGCAAGCAGGCGGATCTGGCGATCTTCAACGTCAGCGATTATCCGGCAATCGCCTATCATTACGGGGTCAATCAGGTGGAGGCGGTGGTCAAGGATGGGAAGGTGTACCGGGACTGATGATTCCGGGAGGAGGTAGAAGCCGAGGGATGTGGGAGCAGAGGAGTCGGGGGGGAAGAACGCGGGATGTGATCGTGCCGCAGCGATTTCTCCCATGCCGGCCGGCCCATTCTCGTCCAGAAAATCAGGCTCTAACAACCAAGACCTTCCAGGGAGCCGCCGGATCGTAGCGATACCGGCATTTCTCCCTGGAAGGTCTTTGTATATCGTATGCCCCTGCTTACTCGGCGGCTGTATGGTTCTCAACCGTGACAGCCGGGGAGGTTCCCTTCGGGCGGTAGATGATCGACAGGGGGATCACCACGCAGTAGCCGAGCACCAGCAGGATCGGCGCGATGGTGACCGCCATGGGGCTGTTCCAGACTCCCTCGTTGGTGGCAACATCGGCATCGGCCACCATGCCGGTGGACATGCAGAGATACCCGATCACGATCAGCAGAAGGCCCAGCCCGATGCCGATCAGATTCTGCTTCTGGAGCGGAAATCCCCACATAAGCTCGGTCCCGGCAGGGCCCTTCCCCCGTCCTGATACCGGCCTGCGGGCTCCCGTCCTCGATACCGGCCTGCGGGTCGAGGCCGTGGATGTCTGTTTTGCCATACTCGATATCTACGCTACGTACTGCGGAAATTGTTGATTGCGTTCCGGAAGCCGACAATATACACCATCGGCCCGTAATTCTCCGACCCATTCATCCATCACGTTCTATCCTGAGGCCCCCTCCGCTTATTCCTCCGCCCTATCCGGTGCGAGCCATATCGCCCTTCTCCTATCACAGACCACAACAGGGTGACGCGCCGTCCCTGCCGCATGGAATGGGCAGGCGGGCATAGCGCTCCCTGGCAGTACACCGATGAACGATTTCGGTTCACGCTTCGCTGTCAACCGCCGGAGGATTCAGGGATCGATGAGAGTGCGGGTGGTTCCATCGCAGCAACGCCGCCGGGAATGATGGTGTGGTAGGGGCAAAAAAAAAGCCGGTCATGGGGACAGACCAGCTAGGAGCATCTTGCGCAGTGGCCAGGGGAAGGCTACCACTCAGCTTCTGCGACAAAGGTACGACAACACGGGGGGCAAATGCAAGCGGAGCTTTCCGGCCGTTCCTCCATCACCCCGTACCGGCGTGCACACTATCCCCCGTTCCGGCGCATGGGAGCGGCTTTCCCCGCCGGTATCATCTCTATATCAAAGTGCAACCAGGCCACCGGGAGGAAAAAACCATCACGCAAAGACGCCAGGGCGCAAAGGAACGCAAAGAAGAGAAGACCATCCCCGCCCCTCGCCAATCCTCTTTCCCTCTCCCCAAATCGTAAATCGAAAGGCAACTATATACTTGAGCGACCCCAGTAGGCGCTCTCGGAAGAACTCCACGCAAAGCCGCGAAGGCGCAAAGAAAGACACCTTCTTTGCGCCTTCGCGGCTTTGCGTGATGCATCTGGCATGCTTGGGTCTATCAGGTAT
>JBMDXA010000190.1:0-1626 GCA_048594725.1 Candidatus Kapaibacteriota bacterium | reverse complement strand
GGGCGCCGGAAAGCTGAAACTGCCGGAGACCAGCCGCGAGCGGATGGAGGAGACATCGTTGGCCGGATCGATCCCCTTCAGCACCACCCCTTCCAGCGCCGCGCGCGAGCGGATGATAGCCTCGCGCGAAACGAACGGGCTCACCGACTTCACCTCCGGCACACGCTGCGGCAGGGTGCGCACCTGCGTCTGGTAATCGCGCAGCGGCCGGCCGCCGAAGGAGGTAACCTCGATATGGCCGAGGAAGGCCACCATATTGGAACGGAGGGTCTGGTCGAACCCATCGAGGATGGAGAGGGAGACCAAGAGAGCCGTTACGCCGAACATCACCCCCAGCACGGAGATGGCCGTGATAAAGCTGACGAACCGGTTGCGCCTGTTGGGGGCGAGAAACCGGCGGGCAAGCAGAAACGAGTACGATTGAAGGCGCATGAACTCTGGCGTTGAGAAAAGCTGATCCCGGCTCCGCGGCTTCCGGGCGGCGGGCCGCAGGAGGGACAAAGTAACACGGCGGAGGGAACCGGTGAAAGTCCGGCGGCATTCCTCCCGTCCAGCCCGCCGGGAGATGCCGACGGAGATAATCTTAACGGTTTGTTGCCGATTGTGTCTTCCTCCATCCGTCTACTCTGTTTTCCTATCTTTGCTTGTTTTTGAAAGTTTCCACTCCAAAAACCAGGAGCGATCAACGTTTATGGCTGAAGTACAGCAGAAAAAGGGCCTTGAGGATATCATCGCCGGCGAGTCGGCTATCAGCTTCATCGACGGCCGCGAAGGGCGGCTGATCTATAGAGGCTATGATATACACGATCTGGTGCAGGGAAGCTTCGAAGAAGTTGCCTACCTGCTTATCAACGGCGACCTGCCGAATCAGGACCAGCTCGCCGAGTTCGTGGAGCAGATCCACGCCGAGTCGTCCCTGCCGAAGGAGATCATCGCCCAGATGATGAGCCTTCCGGCCGAGAGCAACGGCATGGAAGCCCTTCGAGGCATCGTCAGCTCACTCTCCTTCTATGATCCGGACAAGAACGACAATAGCAAGGAGGCCAACTATCGCAAGGCGATCCGCCTGATCGCCAAGACCCCCCTGATCGTGGCTCTGCTTCATCGCCTCCGCTCCGGCGGCGATATCTACATGCCGAAGAAGGAGCTTTCGATCGCAGCCAACTTCCTCTGGATGCTCTTCGGCACCCAGGCATCGGCCGAGCACATCCGCATGATGGATGTGGCGCTTATCCTCCACGCCGATCACGAGTTCAACGCCTCCACCTTCACCGCCCGCGTTATCGCGGCCACCCTCTCGGATATGTACTCGGCCGTGGTCGGTGCCATCGGCGCACTGAAGGGACCGCTGCATGGCGGTGCCAACGAGCAGGTGATGCGGATGCTTCTGGAGGTCAACGACGAGGCCAAGGCCCAGGACTGGATCACCGACGCACTGGCAAACAAGAAGAAGATCATGGGCTTCGGACATCGTGTCTACAAGACCGAGGACCCGCGTGCCACCCATCTTCGCAAGATGTCCGAGCAGCTCGGCGAGGAGACCGGCCAGAGCCACTGGTTCCGGATGTCCCGCACGATCGAGGGAGTGGTGCTGGAGCAGAAGAATCTCTATCCGAACGTCGACTT